>NZ_JAMHGA010000001.1 GCF_023660105.1 Desulfovibrio aminophilus
TATAAGAGACAGGGCCTCGGGCGCGGCCTTGGCAGGCGCGGCCTTGGCGGGCGCGGGCGGCGGAAGCGCCGGTCCCGTCGGCACGGAGGACATGTCCGGCATGGGCACGTCCGCCTGGCCGTCGGCGGCCGGAGCCGCCCCGGCGGGAGCCGGTGGTTGCGCCGCGGCGTCCACCGGACGCTTCACCTCGCCGAAGCCGTTTCCGGCGGGCTGGGCAGGCAGGGAGCCTCCAGCCAGCTCGGCCAGGCGCACCTCCTCGGGGCCCTTGTTCACGGCCTTGAAGCGCACCTCGCCGTCTGGGCCCACGGGCACCTCGCGCGCCTCGGGGGCCGGGACCATCTGGCCCACGGTCCCGTTGCCGCCGGGGCCCAGCTGGGTGCGCACGGAATACGGCACGGAGAAATATGGTTCCTGTCCGGGGGCGGCGTCCCCCGCCGCTCCGGGCATGGGCAGTTCCGTCTCCACGGCGGGAGCGGCTCCGCGCTTGCTCGACTGCACCACCACGGGCTCGGCCGGGGCCTTCTCGGCCTTGCGGCGCTGCTCGGGAGCGGGAGCCGGGACCTGCGCCGCGGGCTGGACCGGAGCGGGCGCGGCTTCCTGCCGGACCGGCTCGGCCTTGGGCCTGACCTCGGCTTTGGCCTTGGCTTCCGCGTTGGGCTTGGCCTCAACCTTCGGCTTGGCCGGCTCCTTGGCCTTGGGCTTGGGAGCGGGCTCGGCCTTGCGGGGCTCGGCCGCAGCCGGAGCCGGGGCCGGGGTTTCGGCCGCGCGCCCGCGGCCCCAGCGCGCGCCGATGGGATCGCGGAAGACGGTGATCTGGAAGCCGCCGGGACGGCCGGCGGTGACGTAGCCGAAGGCGTTGGTGTTCAGGCGCACGCGCAGGCCGGACGCGCCGGGCTCCACCCCGGCCACCAGGCGGCCGCCGCCCGAGCCGGACGGACGGCTCTCGGACTTCCAGGGATCGGACCCGAGGGAGACGGAAATCTCCTGGGCCCCGCTGCGGGCCACGGAAAAGGACGGCGGCTGGGCCGAGTCGAAGGTGAAGGTCAGGACGTCGGTGTCCCCGCGTGTCTGGGATTCCAGGCGCAGGGCCAGGGCCGGGGAGGCGCAGACGAGCCACCCCAGAAGGACTGCGGCGAGCGCCGAGAGAGCCTTCCGACGTATTTTCACGGTCACGTCGCGCGGTTATGCAAGGAGCGTGCTATCCTCACGAAAGCCCTCCCCGCGGTCCGGGCCTAGCCCGGCTCCGCCTCTCCGCCCTTGCGCTTCTTGAGCTTCTCGATCAGGGTCGTGCGCTTGATGCCCAGTATCTCGGCGGCCTGGTTCTTGACTCCCCCGGCCTCGCCCAGGGCCTCGTCCAGCAGCCGGGCCTCGATCTCGTCCAGGAAATCCTTGAGTCCCATGTCCTTGTCCCGCATGTCCCGGAGACAGGGCCAGGCGAATCCGGCGGGCCGGACGGCCGCGGGCGGATCCCACTTGGGCGGCTCCTCGCCCACGTCGCGCCAGATCTTCTCCGGCAGGTCGGAGGACTCGATCCGCTCCCCGTCGCAGAGGATGGACAGCCGCTCCATGAAGTTCTCCAGCTCGCGCACGTTGCCGGGCCAGGAATAGGCCACGAGCATGTCCCGGGCCTTGTCCTCGAAGCCAAGCCGGGCGCGGGATTTCTCGGAGCAGAAGCGCTCGAGGAAGTGCTCGGCCAGCAGGAGCACGTCCCCGCCGCGCTCGCGCAACGGGGGCAGGTGCAGGGGAATGACGTTCAGGCGGTAGAAGAGGTCCTCGCGAAACTTTCCGGCGGCCACGTCCTTTTCCAGGTCGCGGTTGGTGGCGGCCACCACGCGCACGTCCACCTTCTTGATCTGCGTGCCGCCCACGCGCTCGATCTCCTTCTCCTGGAGCGCGCGCAGGATCTTGACCTGCAGGCTCAGGTCCATCTCGCCGATCTCGTCCAGGAAGATGGTCCCGCCGTCGGCCAGCTCGAAGCGGCCCGGCCGGGAGCGGATGGCGTGGGTGAAGGCGCCCTTCTCGTGGCCGAAGAGTTCGGACTCCAGGAGTTCCTTGGGGATCGCGCCGCAGTTGATGGGCACGAAGGGCTTGTCCCGGCGGCGGCTGTTGCGGTGCAGCGCCCGCACGAGCAGTTCCTTGCCGGTGCCGGATTCCCCGGTGACGAGCACGGTGCTGTCCGTGGGCGCGACCTTGAGCAGGACGCGGTAGACCTCGTGAAGAACCGGGCTGTTGCCGATGATGCCGTCCAGATGCAGAGCCATGCCGCCTCCGTGCCGATGACCCAGAATTCCCTCTCTCCCTGTCAATGAAATGACACAAAGTCAATGGCTTTGGCCGGATACCTGGGCGGCCACCAGCCCAAAGGCGAAAAAAAACGCCGCGTCCGGGCGGGCCGGACGCGGCGTCCGTCGGGTCTCAGCCCTGGCCGCGGGCCAGGATCTCCTTGGCCGGGATGAGCGCAGTGGCCGCCGCCGAGACGATGTTTCCGGCCACGCCGGGCCCGTCACCGGCCACGAAGAGCCCGCGCACCTTGGTCTCCAGGTTGCTCCCGGTGTCCACCTGGGTGGCGAAGAACTTGATCTCCGGGGCGTAGAGCAGGGTCTCGTCGTTGGCCACCCCGCGCACCACCTGGTTGAGCTTTTCCAGGCCCTCGACCACGTTGGTCAGGATGCGCTCGGGCAGGGCCATGGCGATGTCGCCCGGCTCCACGTCCTTGAGAGTGGGAGTCACGAAGCTGTTCCTGATCCGGGTCCAGGTGCTGCGGCGTCCGCGCTTCAGGTCCCCGAAGCGCTGGAGGATGGGCTTGCCGCCGCCGATGAGCGTGGCCAGCCGTCCGATGGACTCGCCGTAGGCCTGGTTGTCCGAGACCGGCTCGGTGAGCACCACCTTGGAGAGGAAGGCGAAGTTGGTGTTCTCGGACTTCTTGTCCATGTAGGCGTGGCCGTTGACGCAGACGAAGTCCTGGTAGTTCTCCAGGGAGACGAAGCCGCCCTGGTTCGTGCAGAAGGTGCGGGTCTGGTCGTCGTACTTGGCCGTGCGGATGAAGAAGGTAGGGTCGTAGATCACGTCGCAGAGATCCTGCATGATGTCCTTGTGGACCTCCACGCGCACGCCCACCTCGATGCCCCGCTGGGACACGCCGATGCCGAGCTTGCGGACCACGCCGCCCACCCATTCCGCGCCCACCCGGCCGGGGGCCAGGATCACGTTGCGGCAGGCGTACTCGCCCCGGCTGGTGACCACGCCGCGCACCTCGCCGTCCTCCACGAGCACGTCGCGGACCTCCTCCGAGGTGTGGATGACCACGCCCTTGTCCCGGATGTACTCGGCCATGCGCGCGATGTGCCGGGGCAGGTTCTCGCTGCCCAGGTGCTTCTGGCGGATGAGCAGCAGGTCGATGCCGTTCTTCTTGGCGGTCTGGCGGATGGCCCGGGCGGCGTCCATGTCCGTGGGGAAGACCTGGCCGTCCATGCCGAAGCGGTCGAAGACGGCCTCGGTCTCCTCGATCAGGGCCACGGCCTCGGGCTCGTCCATGAACTGGGTCAGGTCGGTCTTGCCCAGCTTGTGGATGAAATTCAGCTTGCCGTCGGAGAACAGCCCGGCCCCGCCGATGCCGCAGAGGATGTTGCAGGGGCGGCATTTCATGCAGCGCCGCGCGCCCGCGATGGGGCACTCGCGCTTCTGCGGGGGCTTGCCCTTCTCCACCATGAGCACGGACAGGCCGGAGTGCTCGGCCAGCCAGTAGGAGGCGAACAGCCCGGCCGGGCCGCCGCCGACCACGATCACGTCGAAATCCGTCTTCACGCTCTTGGCGTTCATCTTTTCTCCATGCGCCGGACACGATTGGAGCCCGCCGGCGCCTGGGCGCTCATGCGGGCTCACCCTCTGCACGCGGCCCGGGGCCGCCGCGACGCCCCGTTCAGACGACCATGTCCAGCAGGTTTCCGGTCATCTGGTCCCAGGCCCGGACAGCGGAGGCGTTGGCGTTGAAGGCCGCCTCGTTCACGCCCATGGAGACCATCTCGTGGGCGATGTCCGTGTTGCTGCCCTGCACGTAGGCGGGCACGGCCTCGGTCCGTCCGGCGTCGTTCTCGAGCTTGGTGGTGGAGATCTGGGGGCCGGGGTCGGAGCTGCGGCGCACGTCGGCCACGGCCACGCCGCCCTCGGCGGTGGTTTCGAAGTCCACGCGGCTCGAACGGAAACCCTCGGTGTTCACGTTGGCGATGTTGTTCGCCGTCACCTGCTGGGCCACGCTGAAGGCCCCAAGGGCCTGGGAGCTCGCATCGATGTTCATGGCCTTCGTCCTTGATATTCCTTTTAGCTCTTTTCCACGCGCCTTTCAATAGCGGCCACGGCCGAGTGGTCGTGGATGGATTCGAAGCTCTCCACCTCCACCCGGAACCAGGTGATGCGCGGATGCTCGGAGAGGCCCTTGGCCGCCGTGCGCACCACGTCCTCCACGAAGGTGGGCTGGGCGAAGGCCGTCTCGGTGACGTACTTCTCGTCCTCGCGCTTGAGCAGGGTGTACACCGGCGAGGAGCCCGAGCGCTCGGCGATCTCGATGAGATCCTCCAGCCAGAGGAAGCCCTTGAAGCGCGCGCTCACGCGCACCTCGGCCCGCTGGCTGTGGGCCCCCTCGCGGCTGATGGCCTTGGAGCAGGGGCAGACGGTCATCACCGGCACGTCCACGCCCAGGGTGAAGTCCAGGCGGCCGTCGCGGTACTCCCCGCCCACGTGGCAGGTGTAGCCCATGAGCCCCCGGCTGCCGCTCACCGGCGAGGTCTGACGCAGGAAGTACGGGAAGGTGAAGCGGGCGAAGGCCGTGCGGGCCTCCAGGCGGCCGCAGATGTCGGCCAGGAGCTTCTTGAACGAGGCGTAGTCCAGCTCCTCGCTGAAGTCCTCCAGGGCCTCCACGAAGCGGCTCATGTGGGTGCCCTTGAAGTCCGCGGGCAGGTCCACGGAGAGCTCCACCTTGGCCACGGTGTGCTGGGAGCCCTCGGCCCGGTCGCGCACCACCAGGGGCAGGCGCAGATCCTTGACTCCCACGCGGTCGATGGCCATGGCCACCGGCGCGGGATGCTTCTGCACGTCCTCCATCAGAGCAGGTCCTGCCCCGTGGTGGTCAGGCCCAGCTGGCCGTGCTTCACGCCCTTGGAGGAGATGAGCTTCTGGCCCAGGGTCTTGATCTTGTCCGCCGGGCCCTTGAGCACGAGCACTTCCAGACAGTTGTGGTGGTCCAGGTGCACGTGCAGGGTGGAGAGGATCACGTCGTGCACGTCGTGCTGGATCTCCAAAAGCTTCTGGGTCAGGCCGCTGTGGTGGTGGTCGTAGACCAGGGACAGGGTTCCGGCCAGCTCGCCCTTGGCCTCCTCCCACTCGCGCTGCACGAGCATGTTGCGGATGAGGTCGCGGATGGCCTCGGAACGGGTCTGGTAGCTCTTCTCCTCGCAGACGCGGTCGAAGCGGTCCAGAAGGTCGGAGTCCAGGGACACGCCGAAACGGATGGTCTTGCCCATGATGTCGGCTCCTTTCAGGTTTGCCGTGCCAGTTCCCAGAGATGCACCGTTGCCGAGTATTCCCCGCCGGTGGCGGCGGGGACGGATTCCGTGGTCAGCCGTTCGGCGCGCCAGCCCAGGCCGCGCAGCTCGTCCCAGACCCCGAGGGAGATCTCCCGCGCGGGCTCGGCGATCCAGATCGCCCCGCCCGGGGCCAGGACCCGGCGGAACAACCGCTCCAGCGGCTCGAAGAAGCGGCGCTCGTAGAGGATGTCCGCCCCGAAGACGCGCTCGAACGCCCCTTGGGCCAGGCCGGGCTCCCGCCAGTCCATCTGGGTCCAGAGCACGTCCACGCCGTTGAGCCGGGCGTTGTCGCGGGCGAAGGCCAGGGCCGGGTACTCGTAGTCCAGGCCCAGGACCCGGCCGCCCCGGTCGGCGGCGGCGATGGCCGTGAGGCCCAGGCCGCAGCCCAGGTCCAGGCAGGTCCGCCCGGCCACCCGGCCGGGCTCGCGGACGATCCAGTCGGCCAGGAGCACCGACGCGGGCCAGAGCTCCACCCAGTAGGGCAGGCGCTCGTCGTCGCCGAACTGGTCCGCGTCCAGGTCCTCCCAGAGGCTTTCCAGGTCCGCCGTGCGTTCCAGCACGTAGGCCCGGCCTCCGGCCCGGACTTCCAGGCGCTGGCGGGGCCCGGCAAGCGGATCACGCGGCTCTCTCGGCTCCATTTCCTCAGATTAGACCCGGAACGTGGTATTTTCAACCACAATCATGCCACTTGCGGCACATTCCATGCTGCTTCCGTGCGCCGGAAAGACAGGGAACGGAAAAACAAGGGAAAAATGCGTCCGCGATCGGGGACGGCCGCCCAACGGGGTTTCCATATCGCCTGGGCTCGTGGTATGCAGGGCTCCCCAATGGAACAGCAAGGAGGATTGCCATGATTCCCTCTGACCGCGCGTACACGAAAAGCCATGAATGGGCCAAGATCGAGGGCGACGTCGCCATCGTCGGCATCAGCCATTTCGCCCAGGAGCAGTTGGGCGACCTGACCTTCGTCGACCTGCCCCGCGTGGGCGACCAGGTGAGCGCCGGGGCCGAGATGGGCTCCGTGGAATCGGTGAAGGCCGCCAGCGAGCTCTACTCCCCGGTCACGGGCGAGGTGCTGGAGGTGAACGAGGCGCTGGTCTCCACCCCCGAGAAGGTCAACCAGGACCCCTACGGCGAGGGCTGGATGCTCAAGGTCAAGCTCGCCGCCGCCCCCGAGGGCCTGCTGGACGCCGCCGCCTACGAGCAGGTGGTCGCCTCCTCCGCCCATTAACCTCAGGAGAACTTCATGCCCTTCGTGCCCCACACCCCGGAGGAAATCCGGGAGATGCTGGCCGTCATCGGGGTGGGCTCGGTGGAGGACCTCTTCG
Organism: Desulfovibrio aminophilus; assembly: GCF_023660105.1. Lineage (NCBI taxonomy): Bacteria > Pseudomonadati > Thermodesulfobacteriota > Desulfovibrionia > Desulfovibrionales > Desulfovibrionaceae > Desulfovibrio > Desulfovibrio aminophilus. Next base: position 6,908 of record NZ_JAMHGA010000001.1, read on the forward strand.
CCGAGATCACGCCCGAGATGCGGCCCAAGAGCTTCGACCTGCCCTCCGGCAAGTCCGAGATGGAGGTCCTGGCCCACCTGGAACGCCTGGCCGGAAAGAACGTCTCCGGCCAGGTGAGCTTCCTCGGCGCGGGCTTCTACGACCACCATGTGCCCTCGGCCGTGGACGCGCTCACCTCGCGCGGCGAATTCTACACGGCCTACACGCCCTACCAGCCCGAGGCGTCCCAGGGCACGCTCCAGGCCATCTTCGAGTACCAGACGGCGGTCTGCCGCCTGCTCGGCATGGACTGCGCCAACGCCAGCGTCTACGACGGCGGCACGGCCCTGTTCGAGGCGGCCATGATGGCCGTGCGCCAGACCAAGCGGCGCAAGCTGGTGGTCTGCGAGAGCCTGAACCCGATCTACCGGGTCATGCTGGCCTCCTATACGGCCAACCTGAACCTGGAGTTCGTCACCGTGCCCCACCGCCAGGGCCGCTCGGACCTGGCCGGGATGACGACGGCCGTGGACGACCAGACCGCCGCCGTGCTCGTGCAGAGCCCCAACTTCTTCGGCTGCCTGGCCGACTACACCCCGCTGTTCCAGGCCGCCCGGGCCAAGGGCGCGGTCTCCGTGGTCTCGGCCTACCCCGTGCTCCAGTCGGTGCTCAAGACGCCCGGCGCGATGGGCGCGGACGTGGCCGTGGCCGAGGGCCAGAGCCTGGGCCTGCCGCTCTCCTTCGGCGGCCCCTACCTGGGCGTCATGACCTGCACCAAGGACATGATCCGCCAGATGCCCGGCCGCATCGTGGGCCGCACCAAGGATCTGGACGGCCGCACCGGCTACGTGCTCACCCTCCAGGCCCGCGAGCAGCACATCCGCCGCCAGAAGGCCACCTCGAACATCTGCTCCAACCAGGCCCTCTGCGCCCTGCGCGCCCTGGTCCACCTCTGCCTGCTGGGCGAGGAAGGCCTCAAGCGCACGGCCCTGGTCTCCGTGGAGCGGGCCCACTACGCGGCCGAGCGGCTCACCGCCCTGCCCGGCGTGAAGTTCATGAACGACGCGCCCTTCGGCAACGAGTTCGCCGTGCGCCTGCCGGTGAACGCCTTCGAGGTCGTGGACGCGCTCACCGCCCGGGGCTACGTGCCCGGGTTCCCCCTGGGCCGCTACTACCAGGGCCTGGAAAACTGCCTGCTGGTGGCCTGCACCGAAAAGACCGGCAAGGAGCAGATCGGCATCCTGGCCGAAATGCTGGGAGGGATGCTGGCATGAAGACCATCTTCAAGGAATCCGTGACCGGACGCGAGGGCTGCTGGCCCCAGGCTCCGGCCGCCGACGCCGCCTCCCTGCTGCCCAAGGGGCTCCTGCGCGAGATCCCGGCGGGCCTGCCGGAGGTTTCCGAACTGGACGTGGTGCGCCACTTCACGCGGCTGTCGCGCAAGAACTTCGGGGTGGACGGCAACTTCTATCCCCTGGGTTCCTGCACCATGAAGTACAACCCCAAGTTCACGGAGACGGCCGCGGCCCTGCCCGGCTTCACCCGGCTGCACCCGCTCCTGCCCCAGCTCAAGGGCGCGGGCCGCTTCTGCCAGGGCGCCCTGGAGGTGATCCACCACCTCGAACAGCTGCTCTGCGAGATCTGCGGCATGGCCGCCTTCACCCTGCACCCCATGGCCGGGGCCCACGGCGAACTCACCGGGGCCATGATCATGGCCGCCTACCACAAGGACAAGGGCCGCAAGCGGACCAAGATCATCTGCCCGGACTCGGCCCACGGCACCAACCCGGCCTCGGCCTCCATCGCCGGGTTCGAGGTGGTCAACATCCCCTCCTGCGACGGCATCGTGGACCCGACCGAACTGGCCAAGGTCATGGACGACGACGTGGCGGGCATGATGATGACCTGCCCCAACACCCTGGGCCTGTTCGAGAAGCACCTGCCCGAGATCGTCTCCATCCTGCGCTCCAAGGACGCCTTGCTCTACTATGACGGGGCCAACCTGAACGCCATCCTGGGCAAGATGCGCGTGGGCGACGCGGGCTTCGACGTGGTCCACCTGAACCTGCACAAGACCTTCGCCACGCCCCACGGCGGCGGCGGCCCCGGCTCCGGCCCGGTGGGCGTCTCGGAGAAGCTCGTGCCCTTCCTGCCCATCTCCCGGGTGAAGAAGCTGGAGGACGGGCAGTACTTCCTGGACTACGACCAGCCCAAGTCCATCGGCTACGTGGCCCCGTTCTACGGCAACTTCGGCGTGGCCCTGAAGGCCTACGCCTACATCCTGCGCCTGGGCCGCGAGGGCCTGACGCGGGCCTCGGAGAACGCCGTGCTGGCCGCCAACTACCTGCGCAAACGTCTGGACGGGCACCTGGAGGTGCCCTACGACCGCGTCTGCATGCACGAGTTCGTGGCCTCGGCCGTGGAGCAGGCCAAGAAGGGCGTGCGCGCCCTGGACATCGCCAAGGCCCTGCTGGACAAGGGCTACCACGCGCCCACGGTGTACTTCCCGCTGATCGTCAAGGAAGCGATCATGGTCGAGCCCACCGAGACCGAGAGCAAGGCCACCATGGACCAGTTCGTGGACGACCTCATCGCCATCCTGGAGCAGGCCGAGAGCGATCCGGCGGCGGTGCGGGCCGCGCCCGTGACCCTGCCGGTGAAGCGCCTGGACGAGACCGCCGCGGCCCGCAACATGGAGCTCACCGATGACCTGTGACCTTCTGGTCCTGGGCGGCGGCCCGGCCGGCTACGAGGCCGCCTTGGAGGCCGCCTCCCTGGGCCTGAAGACCATCCTCGTGGAGCGGGACGCCCTGGGCGGCACCTGCCTGAACCGGGGCTGCATCCCCACCAAGCTCCTGCTCGGGGCCACGGCCGCCGTGGAGGAGCTGGCGGCCCAGGCCAAGCTGCGCCTGGCCGAGGGCTCCATCCGCACCGACCTGGCCGCGCTGGTCACCCGCAAGGACCGCCTCCTGGAGGCCACGCGCAAGGCCATGCGCCAGAGGCTGACCGCCCTGGGCGTGGAGTTCGTCCAGGGCGAGGGCCGCGTGCTCCGGCCCGGGGCCGTGGAGGTCCGGGGGCCGGAGGGCGCGCGGGAGATCGCCTGCGCGAAGCTGCTCCTGGCCACGGGCTCGCGGCCGTCGTCCTTCCCGGGGCTCACCCCGGACGGCGAGGCCGTGCTCGACTCCACCGGCTTCCTGGAACTCACGGCCATGCCCGCCTCGCTCATCGTGGTGGGCGCGGGCTTCATCGGCCTGGAGATGGCCCAGGCCGCCCACCGCTTCGGCTGCTCCATCACCCTGGTGGACGCCCTGGACCGCGTGGCGGCCCAGGAGGACCCCGAGGTCTCGGCGGCCCTGCTCGGCCAGCTCAAGCGCTGGAAATGGGACGTGCGCCTGGGCGTCAAGGTGGCCTCCCTGGTCACCCGCGACGGCAAGGCCGCGCTGACCCTGGATTCGGGCCAGGAGATCGTCGCGGACAAGGCCCTGGTGGCCGTGGGCCGCAGGCCCAACACCGAGGATCTGGACCTGGAGGCCCTGGGCGTCACGCCCGGGCGCGGCGGCTTCATTCCCGTGGACGACCACCTGCGCGCGGCCCCGGAGGTATACGCGGCGGGCGACGTGAACGGCATCGTGCTCCTGGCCCACGCGGCCTCGCACCAGGCCCGCTACATCGCCCGGCACGCGGCCGGGCGCGAGGGCGGCCCCTACCTCTCCGGGCCGGTGCCGAGCATTCTCTATGGTTCCCCGGAGGTCATGCGCGTGGGACGACTGCCCGGCGAACTCCTCAAGGAAGGCCGGTCCGTGAAGGTTTCGGCCGCGCCCCTGGCGGCCAACCCCATCGCCCAGGCCCACGGACAGACCCAGGGCTTCGTCAAGGTGGTCTGGTCCGAAGGCCGCGTGGCCGGGGTCACGGCCCTGGGCTACGACGTCTCGCGCATGGCCACCACGGCCGCGCTCATGGTCCGCGACGGCTGGACCCGCGACCAGGCCGAGGATCTCATTTTCCCCCATCCGACCCTGGACGAGACCCTCTGGGCCGCGTTCACGGCCGAGGCCAAGGACATTCCAGGAGAATCCGCATGAGCGACATCCGCGTCGGCTGGATCGGAACGGGCGTCATGGGCCGCTCCATGTGCGGCCACCTGCTCAAGGCCGGGTATCCGGCCCGGGTCTACAACCGCTCCCGGGCCAAGGCCGAGGCCCTGGCCGCCCAGGGCGCGGTGGTCTGCTCCTCCCCGGCCGAGGTGGCCCGGGAGAGCGACGTGATCTTCTCCATCGTGGGCTTTCCCCGCGACGTGGAGGAGGTCCTCCTGGGCCCGGACGGCGTGGTCCAGGCGGCCGCCCCCGGCTCCGTGGTGGTGGACATGACCACCTCCGAGCCGTCCCTGGCGATCCGCGTGCACGCCGAGGCCGGGAAGCGCGGCCTGGCGGCCCTGGACGCCCCGGTGTCCGGCGGCGATCTGGGCGCGCGCGAGGCCACCCTGGCGATCATGGTCGGCGGCGAACCCGAGGTCTTCGAGCGGGTCCGCCCGCTCTTCGAGCGCATGGGCGGGAACGTCCGGCTCATGGGCGGCCCGGGCGCGGGCCAGCACACCAAGATGAGCAACCAGATCCTCATCGCCGGGACCATGATCGGCGTGGTCGAGTCCCTGCTCTACGCCCGCAAGGCCGGCCTGCCCCTGGACCCGGTCATCGACGTGATCGGCAGCGGGGCCGCGGGGTCCTGGTCCATCAACAACCTGGGCCGCCGCATCGCCAAGGGCGACTTCGACCCGGGCTTCTTCATCAAGCACTTCGTCAAGGACATGGGCATCGCCCTGGCCGAGGCCCGGGCCATGAACCTCTCCCTGCCCGGCCTGGCCCTGGCCCAGCAGTTCTACGTCTCGGCCCAGGCCCTGGGCCTGGAGAACCTGGGCACCCAGGGCCTGTACAAGGTCCTGGAGCGGATGAACGGATTCTGAACCGGCCATGAACGGCGAAAGCCCCGGACCGCCGCCGCGGCCCGGGGCTTTTTCTTTTCCCGCCCAAGCCGGGATCATATCCGGGGCAGGAGCAGATGGTGGTCCTCCAACCAACGCCGCAGGATCTCCTCCTCGGAGAAGAGAAGGTCGCGGAACTCCACGCCGATGAACCGCCGGTAGGTCCAGACCACCACGCCCCGAACCCCGCCCACAAGGCGCTGCGTCTCCGGGGCCTCGTCGTCCAGGTGCACGGCGTCGCCCGGCTCCACGTCCTCGGGGTAGCCCGCGCTGGGGCACTCCAGCAGGGCCCCGCCGAGGCTCAGGTTGCGCACCAGACAATGGGCGCGGGGCCGCTCCTCCATGTCCAGGGCCAGGATGAGCAGGCCGTCCAGGTCCAGCCTCGTGTGGCGGCGCTTCTCCCTCATGTCAGCTCCGTCCGCCGCTCAGGGTGGCGATGAGCTGCGCGATCTGCGGGTCGTCCTGGCCGGCGTTCTTCTGGCGGCGGAAGAACTCCAGGGCCTGCCAGGTCATGTTGGCGGCCTTGAAGATGGTCGCCATCTGATTGGCCACCTCCGGCCGCCCGACGTAGAACACCGGATTCACGTTCAGGGCCCGCAACAGGCGCTCCACGGCCTTCTTGTGGTCGCCGCCCTCGTTGTAGGCCAGGGCGATGTTGTACTGGATGTTCTCGTCCTTGGGCGCGTACTTCTCGGCCTCGAAATAGGCCTCCACGGCCTCGGACCACATGCCCTGGCGGCGCAGCGAGATGCCCAGGCGGTTGTAGATGTTCATGCACAGGGCCCCGCGCGAGCTCTTGGTCATCTCCAGGCTCTTGCGGTAGTACTTCTCGGCCATCTTCGGATTGGACTCCGCCACCATGTCCGCGATGTCCAGGCACATCTCGCTGACCACGCTCATGGCCTCCTCGCGGGCCGAGTCGATGGCCTTGTCGAAGTACTTCTCGGCCTCGTCGGCCCGGCCCATGTCGATGTTCAGCTCCGCGATCTTGATCTTGCGGTTGCAGTTCAGGGGCGAGAGCTTGTCCAGCTTGACCAGGTAGCCGAGCATCTCCTTGACGTCGTTGTCCTCGGCGTGGAAGAGCACCAGCCGCTTCAGCGGCTCCAGGTACATCTTGGCGTTCTTCTCGGCGTCCTTGTAGGCCCGCAGGGCCTCCTGCCGCTTGGCCAGGCCCTTGAAGCCGTCGCCCAGGAGCACCAGCGCGGCCGGGTGCTGGGGATGCTTCAGGAGCACGGCGTTGGCGATGTCGATGGCCTCGTCGAAGTGGTTGTCCACCAACAGGTGCCGCCCTTGGGCCAGGAGGGCGTCCAGCTCGCACTGCGGCTGGAGCGTGAAGGCGATCTTCTCGATGACGGTGTTCGTGCTGGCGGGCTTGGTCAGGAAGTTGTCCGCGCCATCCTCGTGGAACTGGAACAGCCGCTCCTGGAACACGTCCCGGGCCACGACCACCACGGGCAGGTCGGGCCAGGTCTTGGTGATGTACTGGAGCTGGGGCAAGGTCAGCTGACCGTTGAGCGCGTGCTCCATGAAAAGGAAGGGCTTCAGCCCGCGCTCCGTGAGCTTGTCCAGGGTCCGCCCCAGGTCGCCCGTGTCCTGGATCACGCGCAGCAGGTTGGCGTCCAGGCCGAGCTCGTGGCACAGGGCGTTCTTCACCGCCTGCTGGAAGATCTTGTCCCGGGTCAGGAGCACGAACACGCCGTCCTGGTCCAGGAAGTCGTAGATCACGTCGCAGTATTTGTTGACCGTCTCGTCGTTGGTGCGAAGGACGTAGATGCTGCGGGTCTCGCTCTGCTTCTTCGGAGCCAGGTCGCCGACCGGGTCGGGCCGGGACTTGACCACATAGAGCGCCTTGGACCGTCGATCCTTGCGGAGCATGGACTTCCCCCCCCTGGGACGAAAGGCGGCCGATCGGACGACGGCGTCGCCCCACGCCCATGACGCTGATCCTGGCATTGAAACTATAGACCGGAGCCGAGGCCGGACACAACGGGCCGAAGTCCCGATTTCTCCGGCTGATCGCGGGAAAAAATCCTGGGAGCGAACGGCCCGGCCCCGAACCACTGCTTGAGCCCGGGCCGGAAAACGGCTACACGGGCTGGACCCCGCAACAGCAAGCAACGAGGAGCCTTCCGTGTCCGACATGCAGATCAAGGAAATCCAGGCCGCGCCGGAATTCGACATGTTCTTCTACTGCGAGGTGGCGGGCGAGAACCGCATCGACCGCGACCTGCTGGAGGAGATCGAGGAGCGCTGGGACCGCTGGACCGGCCACCTCAAATCCTACCTGCTGACCAATCCCCAGGGCGGAGCCAAGTATGTCTTCCTCTTCATGGACAAGGCCGTGGAGGACGAGATCGAGGGCATCTGGCAGGACTCGCCCACCGACGGCCTGGCCCTGCACAACCTGGCCATCACCATGGTCATGTCCGCGGCCCACGGCCTGATCCCCGAGCTGCAGGAAGGCCGCTGCGCCCCGCTGCCCAAACCCGGCCAGGCCATGCTCGACGCCTTCGCCACGCTCGGCCTGACCTGGAACAAGGAGGGCACGGTGAACCGCCAGTACGCGGTGCTCACGCCCTATCCCTATTCCGGCGGCTGCGACATCTGCTACCTGCAACCCACCTGCCCCAAGGCCGCCCTGGAGCACTAACCGCTCCGGGGGGCATGGGGGAGACCCCCCTCCCCGATCAATCCCCCTTTCCTCCCCTTCCGAGGAGCGTCCGGTTTCCGTACGGTGGCATCGTGCGGAAACCCCAGCCCGGAATTCCAGTCGTCCGGGCGACAGATCCAGGGAGGCGACCATGCGCAATATCCTCGTGAAGCAGAACGGTGGACGGGATATGGTCTTCACCGGCCGCATCGTGGCCCGGGCCGACGACAGCGAGGTGAGCGACAAGCGTCCGATCTATGACGACTGCCTGAGCCTGTGGACCCTGACCATCTTCGAGACCAGGGAAGGCGGCTTCGTCTTCAGTTCGGAATACGACGCCTACTCGCCCAAGCGCGTGTCCCTGCGCGGCGCGTTCCGCTTCGACAGCCCCGAGGCCCTGATCCTGGCCCTGGAGCAGGACGGCCACACCCACGCCGAGCTGACCAGGCTCCTGCTCCAGCGCGCGGCCAGGGAATCCGAGGCCTTCCGCCCGCACCGGGCCGAAACCGCGAGCATCTACCCGCCCGCCCTGCAGCATCTCGCGCCCCACGGCGACGAAGACGTGGCCGAGTGCGCCTGATCCCGGCGGCCGGAAAGGAATCTCACCCGGACCAGTTCCAGCCGTTTCCTCCTCCCAAGCGAAGACGCCGTCGGCGGGATGGTCCCGCCGACGGCGTCTTGGTTCGCGAATGATGAAAAAACCCGTCAGCCGAACGCCGGAACGTGCAGCGTGCCGCTCTCCATGGCCATGCGCTCGGACTTGCGCGCGGTGCACACGCCCACCAGTTCGAAACCCAGGCTCTCGGCCATGTATTTGAGCGGCTCCGCGTTCTGGGTCACGCGCATGATCTCCAGCAGGGTCTCCACCCCGAGCTTGGCCTGCCCGTCAAAGGGGTTCAGTTCGCGCAGCAGCGTGGAATAGGGCTTGCCGATGGCCTCGGCGATGTCCTTGGCCGGGGTATTGCCTTCCAGAACGATCTGCTGGGTCAGCTTGGTGATGTCGCCTTTCATGGTCTCCGCTCCTTGGATGATTGCTTTCTCGGCTCCCGGAGGCGCTCTCCCCGCCCGCCCGGCGCCGGTTCCTTCCCTGGCGGCCGCCGCTCGGCCTGCCCTGCTTCATCAAAACCCATGCCAAGAATGGAGAACCCTGAAAAATAGGACAAGCGCAAGAAATAGCGCGCATTTTTTATGCAACGCAAGATGGATGGCGGGAAGAATGAAAAGAAAAGTATTCTGATTTTTTCAGAATTCCGAAAAAATCAGAAAAAATCAATCCTGGAAGGCCAAGTCCCGCAACGGGGTCTTGTTCTCGAACAGGGGCTCCAGGCTGGCGCGGAAGGCTCCGGCGATGCGCAGGTCCGAGACCTCCAGACCCGAGGCCAGCCCGGCATAGAGCCGCAGGGCGCGATCGACGAAGTCGGCGTCCACGAAGGCGGCCCGGACTTCCAGCACGCGGCCGTTCAGGACCACGGGCACGGCCAGCTCGTACTGGCGCTCCGGGGCCCGGGTGATGAGGTTGCCGGTGCGCACGAGAACCTCGGCCGCGGTTGCTGGAAGCAGGGCCGCGCCCTTGGCCAGGCGTTCCACGAAGGCGGGCTGCAGGGCCAGGTAGTATTGCGGGTCCACCTTGCAGGCCACGGAACGGCCCGGCACGTTGAGCAGGAGCGGGTCGTCGAGATACGCCCGGCCGAGGGCCTTCTGGAGCCGGTTTAGGGCGTCCTGGTAGTCGGTCAGCGACATCGTCTCCTCCTTATCCGAACAGAAGCACAAACATGCGGCCTTTTCAAGCGAAAATGGATACAAACCGGCTGACAGGGCCGCGACTTGACATTCTCGCGCGCCTCTTCCTATAGGTCTAAACCCTTGGGAAAAAATCGGGCACTGACGCGACCGTTGGGGGATGTGATCCCCTTACAATAAAAACTCAATACCGTAACGGAGTTGGCAATGTCGGACGCGCTCAAGAACCAGAGGACCTACGCCTTGGTCGGACACGGCGGCTGCGGGAAGACTTCCGTGGCCGAAATGCTTCTCTTCAATACCGGCGGCACCGCCCGGTTGGGCAAGATCGAGGAAGGGACCACCGCCCTGGATTTCGAACCCGAGGAGATCAAGCGCCGCGGCTCCATCCAGCCCGGTTTCGCCCACTACAAGTGGAACAAGAACCAGCATTACCTCATCGACACCCCCGGCGACTCCAACTTCAACGGCGACCTGTCCTACCAGCTGGCCGCCGCCGACGGCGTGGTCTTCGTCATCGACGCCGTGGACGGGGTCAAGCCGCTGACCCGCAAGGCCTGGAAGGACGTACAGGCCGCCCAGCTCCCGGCCGTGGCCTTCATCAACAAGATGGACCGCGACCGCGCCGACTTCCAGACCGCCTTCGACGGCCTGAAGAACTCCCTGGGCATCAAGCCCGTGCTCCTCTACTACCCCATCGGCGCCCGCGAGAGCTTCAAGGGCGTGGTGGACATGCTCGAAAACACCGCCCTGCTCTTCGACGGCAAGGGTGGCGTGACCAAGGCCGACATCCCCGGCGACATCGCGGGCGAGGTCGGCCCCATCCGCGAGGCCATGATCGAGAACATCGCCGAGAGCGACGAGGCGCTCATGGAGAAGTATCTCGAAGAGGGCGAGCTCGCCCCGGACGAGATCAAGAGCGCGCTCAAGGCGGGCGTCCTCTCCCGCGAGCTGGTTCCGGTCTGCGTGGGCGCGGCGCTGGAGAACAAGGGCGGGCCCCAGCTCCTGGACGCCGTGCAGGCGCTCCTGCCCTCGCCCCTGGACCACCCGGCCTGGGTGGGCGAGGACGGCTCCGAGCGGCCCTCGTCCCCGGACGCCCCGGTGGCCTGCTTCGTGTTCAAGACCCTGGCCGACCCCTTCGCGGGCCAGCTCACGGTCATGCGCGTGCTCTCCGGCACCCTCTCCCCCGACTCCACGCTGCTCAACAGCGCCAAGGGCGAGAAGGAACGCGTGGCCCAGCTCCTGCTCATGCAGGGCAAGGACCAGACCCCGAGCAAGGAGCCCCTGGGCCCCGGCGCCATCGTCACCCTGGCCAAGCTCAAGCTGACCAAGACCGGCGACACGCTCTGCGACGAGAAGGCCCCCTTCGCCCTGAAGAAGCCCAAGCTGGCCCAGCAGCTCATTACCTACGCCCTGGCCCCGGCCGAAAAGGGCGACGAGGACAAGGTCTACGCGGCCATGGCCAAGCTCCTGGACGAGGACGTGACCCTCACGCTCTCGCGCGACGAGGAGAGCGCGGACATCCTCATCACCGGCATGGGCCAGAACCACATCGAGGTCTCGGCCGAGCGGGCCAAGCGCCGCTACAAGGTGGACATCCTGCTCAAGACCCCCAAGGTGCCCTACCGCGAGACCCTCAAGGGCAAGGCCAGCGAAATTCAGGGCCGCCACAAGAAGCAGACCGGCGGCCGCGGCCAGTTCGGCGACTGCTGGATCCACATCGAGCCCCAGCCGCGCAACGCGGGCTACGAGTTCGTGGACGCCATCGTGGGCGGCTCCATCCCGCGCCAGTACATCCCGGCCGTGGACAAGGGCATCCAGGAGTCCTCGGCGCGCGGCTACCTGGCCGGGTTCCAGCTCATCGACTTCAAGGTCACGCTCTACGACGGCTCCTACCACAACGTGGACTCCTCGGAGATGGCCTTCAAGATCGCGGGATCCCTGGCCTTCAAGAAGGCCTGCGAAAAGGCCGGCGTGAAGCTCCTGGAGCCGGTCATGACCGTCACCGTGGCCGTGCCGGACAACTACATGGGCGACGTCATCGGCGACCTCTCCAGCCGCCGGGGCAAGGTCCTCGGCTCCGACTCCCAGGCCGGGGTCACGGAGATCAAGGCCCACGTGCCCATGTCCGAAGTGCTCAAGTACGCCCCGGACCTGCGCTCCATGACCGGCGGCCAGGGCACCTTCACCATGGAGTTCTCGCACTACGAGGAATGCCCGCCGCAGATCGCGGAAAAGGTCATCGCCGAGCACAAGAAGGAACAGACCGAGGAATAGGATCGATGCGGGGGGCTCCGGCCCCCCTTTTTTCCGGCATTTATCTTGACAATCAAAATATAACTTCATAAAGATTCTTTGTCTTCAAAAAAAGCAAGGAGTCTCCATGATCGGCCGCTTCGCCCGCCTGGGCAGCTACAAGGAATTGTTCGACATCAAGGAACTGGCCTCCTGCCTCGCGGGCGGGGCCCTGGCCCTGCTCGCCTTCCTCCTGGAGGGCCGCCCCGGCCATCCCGCCTGGCTGCCCCTGGTCCTGGCCTCGGCCTCGGTCCTGGGCAACGGCCTGCCCATCGTCCTGGGGGCCCTGCGCGGATTGCGCGAACGGCGCATGAACGTGGACGAGCTGGTGAGCATCGCCCTGGTGGCCTCGGTGCTCCAGGGCGAGGTCCTGAGCGCCGCGGTGGTGGCCTTCATCATGACCCTGGGCGCGCTGGTGGAGGAGGCGGTCAGCGAGTCGGCCCGCCGCTCCATCCAGGCCCTGGCGCGCATGACCCCGGAACACGCCACGCGCCTCACGGACAGCGGCGAGGAGGTGGTGTCCCTGGGACGGGTCCGGCCCGGCGACCGCCTGCTGGTCAAGCCCGGTGAGCGCATCCCGGTGGATGCCGAGATCGTGGCCGGGATCACGGCCGTGGACGAATCCTCCATCACCGGCGAGTCCATCCCCCGCGAGCGCGGCGAAGGCGATCCCGTGCTGGCCGGAACCCTGAACCACAACGGGGTGATCGAAATCCGGGCCACCCAGGTGGGCGCGGACACGACCCTGGGCAAGGTGGTCCGTCTGGTCACCGAGGCCGAGGCCCAGAAGCCCCGCGCCGCCCGCGTGGTGGACCGCTACGCCCGCTGGTTCACGCCCGTGGTCCTGGCCTGCGCGGCCCTGGCCTGGGCCGTGAGCGGCGACTCGGCCCGGGCCGTGGCCGTGCTCGTGGCCGGGTGCCCCTGCGCCCTGCTCATGGCCGCGCCCACGGCCACGGTGGCGGCGGTTGGCCGCGCGGCCCGCGCCGGAGTGCTCATCAAGGGAGGGCAATACCTGGAGGAGGCCGCCCGGGTGCAGGTCATGCTCTTCGACAAGACCGGGACCCTGACCAAGGGCGAGCCCCGGGTGGACGAGGTCGCCTCCTGCGAGACCCTGGGCCGCGACGAGCTGCTGGCCTGCGCCGCCGGCGCCGAGCAGAACTGCAACCATCCCCTGGCCCGGGCCGTGATCCAGGCCGCGCACTACGCCCGCGTCGGCGTGCGCAAGGCCGAGCGGGTCCTGGCCGAGATCGGCCTGGGGGTCAAGGCGATGGTGGGCGGCTCCCTGGTGGAGGTAGGCAGCGCGGAACTGAACGGCGGGGCCGCCGCCCTGCCCGAGCCCCTGCGCCAATGCCTGGAGCGCATCCAGGAACGCGGCGCCACGGCCCTGGTGGTCTCCCTGGACCACGCTCCCGTGGGCGTGCTCGGCGTCTCGGACACGGTCAAGCCCTCGGCCGCGACGACCGTCGAACGGCTGCGCGGCCTGGGGCTCACGCACCTGGGCATGCTCTCCGGCGACCACGCCCGGGCCGTGGATCGGCTGGCCGCGGACCTGAAGCTGGACCGCGCCTGGGCCGGACTCAAGCCCCAGGACAAGTTGGCGGTCATCGAGGAATTCCAGAGACGCGGGCTGAAGGTGGCCTTCGTGGGCGACGGGGTCAACGACGCCCCGGCCCTGGCCCGGGCCGACGTGGGCGTGGCCATGGGCGCGCTGGGCACGGACGTGGCCCTGGAGACCGCCGACGTGGCCCTGACCCGCGACGACATCTCCCGCCTGCCCTTCCTGGTGCGCCTGGGGCGGCGCTCCGTGGCGGTCATCCGCCTGAACATCGCCCTGGCCGTGAGCTTCAACGCCCTGGCCATCCTGGGCGGCGGCTGGGGCCTGCTCTCGCCGGTGTGGGCCTCCCTGGCCCACAACCTGGGCTCCATCGTGGTGGTCCTGCTCTCGGCCAGCCTGGCCCTGTTCCGCGACCGCGAACCCGCCTGAGGAGGCCGCATGGAGATCGAAGACCTGACCCGGCTGCTGGTGGAGTTCTACGAGAAGTTCTCGTCCTGGGAGCAGTGCGTGGTGCGCGAGACGGGCCTGACCCCGGCCCAGATGCACACCCTGGAGATTCTCGGCTCGCGCGGAGACCTGCGCATGAAGGACTTGGCCGCCAGCATGGGCGTGACCACGGGGTCGCTGACCGTGCTGGTGGACCGCCTGGAGCGCGGGGGCTTCGTGGCCCGCAGGCCGCACGAGTCCGACCGCCGCTCCATCGTGGTCGGCCTGACCGGAGAGGGCGAGCGCCACTTCCGCGAGCACCACGCCCTGCACCTGCGCCTGACCCAAGAGATGACCGACGGCCTGACGCCCGAGGAGCTGGCCCAGTTCCCGGCCATCCTGCGCAAGATCACCGCCCAGCTCTAGGCCGCTTCATGGCCCCCGGGGAATCCGGCCGAACGGTCCGGCCGGTCCCCGGGGGCATGAGGAGGGAGAACTCCGCGGCTAGTCCAGGGTCTTGCGGTAACGCTTCACGCCCACCACGATGACCACCAGCCAGAACAGGGCGATGGGCCAGAGGTTGTCCAGGGCCTCGGCCAGTCCGTTGCCCTTGAGCAGGATGCCGCGCACCAGGCGCAGGTAGTGCGTCAGGGGCAGGACCGAGCCCACGGCCTGGGCCCAGTCCGGCATGGCCCGGAAGGGGAACATGAAGCCCGAGAGCAGAAGCGAGGGCAGGAAGAAGAAGACCGACATCTGCACGGCCTGGAGCTGGTTGCGGGCCACGGTGGAGAGGGTCACGCCCACGGAGAGGTTGGCCCCGATGAAGACCAGGGAGAGCAGGAAGACCAGCGCCACGCTGCCCTGCACGGGCACCTGGAAGAGGATCTTGGCGGCCACTACGATGAGCGTGACCTGGATGTAGCCCACCAGGATGTAGGGCACGATCTTGCCGATGAGCACCTCCAGGGGCCGCACCGGCGTGGCCAGCAGGTTCTCCATGGTCCCGCGCTCGGTCTCCCGGGTGATGGCCAGGGCCGTGATCATCACCAGGGTCATGGTCAGGATCACGCCCATGAGCCCGGGCACGATGTTGTACTGGGTCACGGCCTCGGGGTTGAAGTCCGCGTGCACCCGCACGTCCACCGGGTCGCTGCCGCGCGTGAGGTAGGGGAAGGCCCGGTCCAGCTCGGTGTTCACCGCCCGGTTGACGATCTCCCGGAAGGCCCCCACGGGCCCGCTCACGGCCGAGGGGTCGGTGGCGTCGGCCTCCAGGAGAAGCACCGGCCGCTCCCCGCGCAGGATGTTCGTGCCGAAGTCCTCGGGGATGGTCAGCACGAACTGCACCCTGCCCTTGTCCAGCAGGTCCCGGGTCTCCTCCCGCGAGGCCGCGTGGCGGGTGATGCGGAAGTAGCGGCTGGTCTGCATGGAGGCCACCACGGCCCGGGAGAAGGCCGAGTTGTCGGCCGAGAGCACGGCCGTGGGCAGGTGGCGCGGATCGGAGTTGATGGCGTAGCCGAAGAGGATGAGCTGGAGCAGCGGGATGCCGATCATCATGGCGAAGGTGGCCCGGTCCCGGCGCATCTGGATGAATTCCTTGGCCACCACGGCCAGAAAGCGCCTCGGCGAGAAGAACCGCCCGCTCATTGCGGCCTCCCCCGGCGCATGAGGTCGATGAAGACCTCCTCCAGGCTGGTGGGCACGGCCTCCACCGTATGCGCGCCGCCCCGCAAGGGGGCCAGGGCCGCCTCCAGGGCCGCCCGGTCGCGGCCGCTGACGTGCAGGGTCAGGCCGAAGGCCGCCACCTGGTCCACTCCCGGCCGCCCGTTCAGCTCACGCGCCAATTCGTGCAGGCCCGGTCCGGTGACGTTGTAGGTCGTGAGCCCGGAGTCGCGGATGAGGTCCTCCAGCATGCCCCGGGCCAGGAGATCGCCGTAGGCGATGTAGGCCAGCCGGTGGCAGCGCTCGGCCTCGTCCATGTAGTGCGTGCTGATGAGCGAGGTCACGCCCTCCCCGGCCAGGACGTGGACCTGGTCCCAGAAGTCGCGCCGGGCCCCGGGGTCCACCCCGGCCGTGGGTTCGTCCAGGAGCAGGAGACGGGGCTCGTGCAGCATGCAGGAAGCCAGGGCCAGCCGCTGCTTCCAGCCGCCCGAGAGCTTGCCCGCCAGATGCTTCGCGTAGCGGCCCAGGCCCATGCGCTCGACGATCCGCCCGACGGCGGCCTTGCGGTCGGGCAGGCCGTACATGCGGGCCGTGAAGTCCAGGTTCTCCAGCACTGTCAGGTCCTCGTAAAGGCTGAAGCGCTGGGACATGTAGCCCACCTGCTCCTTGATCCGGGCGGCCTCGGTGAGCACGTCCAGGCCCAGGCAGGCGCCCTCCCCGGCGTCTGGGCGCAGCAGGCCGCAGAGCATGCGGATGAACGTGGTCTTGCCCGAGCCGTTGGGCCCCAGGAAACCGTAGATCTCGCCGCGCCGGACCTGCATGTCCAGGCCGTTGACCACCACCTTGCCGCCGAAGGCCTTGGTGATGCCGCGCACGTCGATGACCAGGTCCGAGGCGTCCATGTCAGTTCCCTCCGGCCGGCCGCACGTCCACGGGCTGTCCGGGGTTGAGCGGCGGCTGCCCGGGGCGGGGCCTGGCCTCCACGCGGAAGACGAGCTTGGCCCGGCTCTCGCTGGAGTAGATCACCGGCGGAGCGTACTCGGCCTCGGGCGAGACGAAGGTGATCTCGGCCCGCGCGGGCTCGGCCCGGCCGTCGGCCAGGACCTCCACCTCCTGCCCGGGGGCCAGCGAACCCACCAGGGTCTCGGGCACGAAGAAGCGCACCCGGATGTTCTCCGGCGGCAGCAGGGCCACCACCGGCCGTCCGGCCGGAACCCATTCCCCGGCCCGGTAGAGGGTGTCGAAGACGAGCCCCGAGGCGGGCGCGGCCTGGGTCTTCTGATCCAGATTCCAGCGGGCCTTGTCCAGCCGGGCGCGGGCGGCCAGGGCCTCGGACTCGGCGGCCTTGATCTCGTCCTCGCGCGCGCCGAGCCGGGCGGTGGTCAGTTGCTGGGACAGGGATTCCACGCGCTGGCGGGCCTGTTCAGACTCGGTGCGGACCCGGTCCAACTCCTCGCGGGCGATGGTCTTCTGCTCGAAGAGCTTGATCCGGCGGCGGTGTTCGGAATCGGCCAGCCCCCGGGCGGCGCGGGCCTCATCCAGCTGGGCCTGGATGGAGGCCACCTCCGAGGGACGCTTGCCCTTGCGCAGGTCGGCCAGCCGGTTCTCGGCCTGGGCCAGGACGTGTTCGGCCTCGTCCACGGCCGCGCGCTCCAGGGCGGCGTCCAGGACGAAGAGCCGCGCGCCCCGCGCCACGGTCTGGCCCCGGCTCACGTCCAAGGTCTCCAGCTGGCCGCCCAGGGGCGAGGCCACGTAGACATATTCGCCCTCCACGTAGCCCTGGAAGAGTTCACCGGAACGACCGCAGCCGCCCAGCAGGGCCAGGACCAGCAGGACCGGCAGCGCCCGCCTCATGCTCCACCTCCAGCCGCCATGCGCGCGGCGCGCTCCTTCGCCCGGGCCAGGCCGCCCAGGGAAAACCGGGTTACATGCTCGGCCAGCAGGGCGATGTCCTCGTCGTGAAGCTCCTCTCCGGGCAGGAGCCGGTCGATGACCGGCTTGGCGTAGCCGTAGTGCAGGCATTGGGCCACCACGCTCAGGCAGCAGGCCCGCACCACGCGCGGCGCGGCGTGAGGCGCCAGCAGCTCCGAGACGATGCCCGCGAGGATCTCCTTCTGGGGCCGGGCGAAGCGCTCCACCACCTGATCCATGAACGGCGTGGGGTCGGAGAGTTCCTTGATGATGAGCCGGGCCTTGCCGTCGTAGCCGCCCCAGTCGCGCGTGGAGAGCAGGCGGTGGAGCAGGCCGCGCACGAAACCGGCCAGCCGCGCCTCGGGCCCGTCGCCGGGCCGCACCCCCATGTCCGGGGGAAAGACCTTCACGCCCTGGTCCACGAGGTCGTCCAACACGGCCTGGTACAACCCGGCCTTGTCCTTGAAATAGTAGTGCAGCAGGGCCACGTTCACTCCGGCGGCCTCGCTGATCTGGCGCACGGTGGCCGCCCGGAATCCCTTCTTGGCGAAGATGACCCCGGCGGCGTCCAGGATGCGGTCCCGCGTGCCCTGTGGTTCGTTTCCGCTCATGCGTTCTCCCATTAAGCACACGCTTAAAGCATTTGCTTAAGGACGTCAAGAGGCGATGTTCCGATTCCCGCCCTTGTCTCTCCCGGGTTCATGGTTTAGAAATTCCGAAGACAAAGGACGGTGCATGCTTCGCTTTTTCCTCTTTCTCCTGGCCTGCGTGCCGCTCACGCTCTGGCACTCCACCCACATGATCCTGGCCTGCCTGTTGCCCGGCCCCAAGGGCCCCAAGGGCGAGGCCATCGGCAGGCGCTGGTCCCGCGCCCTGCTCCGGGCCAGCGGCCTGCGCCTGGACATCGACCTCTCGGTCCTGGACCCGGCAGGGCACTACGTGTTCATGGTCAACCACCAGAGCAACTTCGACATCCCCCTGCTCTACGCCGTGCTCGACGCCTACCCGATCCGCTTCGTGGCCAAGAAGAGCCTCTTCGACATCCCGGTCTTCGGCCGGGCCATGCGTCTGGCGGGCCACATCCCCATCGACCGGGGCAACCGCCGCTCGGGCATGAAGAGCGTGCAGGACGCGGTGGACGCGGCCCAGGCCGGGATCTGCCCGGTGATCTTTCCCGAGGGCACGCGCAACCCCGAGCCCGGCTCCCTCCTGGACTTCAAGATCGGCGGCATGGTCCTGGCGCTCAAATGCGACCTGCCCGTGGCCCCGCTGGTCCTCGACGGCACGGGCGCGGCCCTGCCCCGGGGCCGCATGATCCTGCGCAAGGGAACCATCCGTCTCAAGGCCCTGCCGCCCGTGGACGTCTCGACCTACACCCTCAAGGAGCGCGAGCGGTTCCGCGACGAGCTGCGCACGCGCATGGGCGAGGCCCTGGCCGCCCTGCCCAAGGATTGACCATGTCTGAAAAGCGCCTGACCATCACCCCCCTGGGCGGCCTCGGCGAGATCGGCCTGAACTGCATGGCCTTCTCCTCGCCGGAGAGCACGGTCCTGGTGGACTGCGGCCTCATGTTTCCCGAGGACTACCTCTTCGGCGTGGACGTGGCCATTCCGCGCTTCGACGTGCTCCTGGCCCAGAAGGACAAGCTCAAGGCCATCGTCCTGACCCACGGCCACGAGGACCACATCGGCGCCCTGCCCTGGCTCCTGCCCTACGTGAACGTGCCGGTGTACGGTTCGAGCTTCACCCTGGCCCTGGTGGAGAACAAGCTCCGGGAGCACAACCTGGACCGCTGGGCCGACCTGCGACCCGTGCGCGCCGGGGACCGCGTGGCCCTGGACGACTTCGCCTTCACCTTCATCCCGGTCTGCCACTCGATCATCGAGGGCTTCGGCCTGGGCATCGAGACGCCCATGGGCCGCGTGATCCACACCGGCGACTTCAAGATCGACCGCAATCCACTGGACGGCCACGCCACGGACCTGGAGGCCTTCCGCCGCTTCGCCGAGCCCGGCCTGACCCTGCTCCTCTCCGACTCCACCAACGTGGAGCGCGAGGGCTTCGCCCTCACCGAGCGGGAGATCAAGGCCAGCCTGCGCGAGATCTTCGGCCAGGCCAAGGGCCGCATCCTCATCTCCCTCTTCGCCAGCCACATCCAGCGCATCCAGGAGATCATCGACCTGGCCTCGGCCTTCGGCCGCAAGGTGGCCGTGAGCGGCAAGAGCCTGATCCGCAACATCGAGACCGCCCGCGACCTCGGGCACCTGCGCGTGCCGCACGGCGAGCTCATCGACGTGGAGGACGTGTCGGGCCTGCGCGACGACGAGGTGGTCATCCTGCTCACCGGCTCCCAGGGCGAACCCCTGGCCGCGCTTTCGCGCATGTCCATGGACGAGCACCGCTCCCTGTCCATCCAGAAGGGCGACCTCGTGCTCCTCTCCTCGCGCTTCATCCCGGGCAACGTCCTGGCCATCACCAAGGTCATCAACCGGCTCTACCGCCTGGGCGCGGAGGTCCTCTACGAGAAGGTCCAGGCCATCCACGCCTCGGGCCACGCCCACCGCGAGGAGCTGCGCATCATGCTGGAGACCGTGCGGCCCAGGTACTTCATCCCGGTGCACGGCGAATACCGCCACCTGGTCAAGCACCGCCGCCTGGCCCTGGAATGCGGGGTGGCCGAAGAGCGGGCCCTGGTGCTCGAAAACGGCTCGCCCGTAACCTTCCTGGAGGACGGCATCCGCCTGGAGGAGTCCGTGGACTCCGAGCGCATCCTGGTGGACGGCAAGGGCGTGGGCGACGTGGGTCAGAGCGTGCTCAAGGAACGCCAGCTCCTGGCCGGCGAGGGCATGGTCATCGTCATCGTGGTCATGGACGAGAACACCGGCGTCATCGTCCACGGCCCGGACATCCTCTCCAAGGGCTTCATCTTCGAGCAGCAGTACGCCCACCTCCTGGACGACGCCAAATGCGTGGTCCTGGACGTCTTCGAGGACACCAACCCCTCGGACCTGAAACGGATCAAGGAGAAGATCCGCTCCAGCCTGCGGCGCTTCTTCCGCAAGATCCTGGAGCGCGATCCCGTGGTGGTGCCCCTGGTCATCAGCATCTGAGTTGGACAGAACCCGGGGCTGCTGCTAGGCTTGATCCTTCCGCACCTCCACCAACACCCGGAGCCGTCATGCGTATCTTGCGCGTCCTCTACGACCAGCGGGCCTTCTACGCCTCGATACTCGACCGCGATCACCTGCTC
This sequence comes from Desulfovibrio aminophilus, assembly GCF_023660105.1. Classification (NCBI taxonomy): domain Bacteria; kingdom Pseudomonadati; phylum Thermodesulfobacteriota; class Desulfovibrionia; order Desulfovibrionales; family Desulfovibrionaceae; genus Desulfovibrio; species Desulfovibrio aminophilus. The sequence goes on from NZ_JAMHGA010000001.1 coordinate 27,351, forward strand.
TGCCTGAACAAGGCCCTGGGCCTGGACGCGCCCATCCCCATCCGCGACGTGCGGGTGCTGCCCGTGGTCCTGCCGACCAAGATCGTCTGCGTGGGCCTGAACTACAGGCAGCACGCCGAGGAGATGGGCAAGCCCCTGCCCAGCGAGCCGCTCATCTTCCTCAAGCCGCCGTCGGCGGTGATCGGCAGCGGCGACGCCATCGTCCTGCCCGAGGGCTGCGGCCGCGTGGACCACGAAGCCGAGCTGGGCATCGTCATCGGCCAGACCGGACGCCACATCCGGCCCGAGGAGGCCGCCCGGCACATCTTCGGCTACACCTGCGCCAACGACGTCACCGACCGCGAAATCCAGAAGCGCGACGGGCTCTACGCCCGGGCCAAGGGCTTCGACACCTTCTGCCCCGTGGGCCCCTGGATCGAGACCGAGGTTTCCGATCCCGGCAACCTGGCCGTGCGCGCCCTGGTCAACGGCGAGGTGCGCCAGGACGGCAACACCCGGGACATGATCTTCGGCCCGGCCGAGCTGGTCTCCTTCATCTCCCGGGTCATGACCCTGCACCCCGGCGACCTCGTCCTCACCGGCACGCCCTCGGGCATCGGCCCGATCATGCCCGGCGACACGGTGAGCGTGGAGATCGAGAACGTGGGCCTGCTCATCAATCCCGTGGCGGCCGCGGGCGACGGCGCGGAGCAGATCCAGTAGCCCGGAGCCGCCCCACCCCTCTTGCCTTCCAGGGCGAGACGGTGTACTGAACCTCGTTTCACACAACGCACCCCGGCGTCACTCCGGGTCCCGGCGACAGTCGCCGGGCCAGGGCCGGGGGAGGAAAAACCAGGAGGAATCATGTCTTACGTCACCATGAAGGAGATGCTGGAGACCGGCGTCCACTTCGGCCACCAGACCCGCCGTTGGAACCCCAAGATGCGTCCCTACATCTTCGGCTCCCGCAACGGCATCCACATCATCGACCTGCAGCAGACCGTGAAGCTCTACCAGAAGGCCCACGACTTCGTGGCCGACGTCTGCGCCCAGGGCGGCAAGGTGCTCTTCGTGGGCACCAAGCGCCAGGCCCAGGAGGCGGTGAAGGAAGAGGCCGCGCGCTCCGGCATGTTCGCCGTGACCCAGCGTTGGATGGGCGGCACGCTGACCAACTTCCAGACCATCAAGAAGAGCATCGAGCGCCTCAAGAACCTCGAGACCATGTTCGCCGACGGCAGCATCAGCAAGTTCCCCAAGAAGGAGATCGTGCAGATGGGCCGCGAGGTCGAGAAGCTGAACCTCGCCCTGGGCGGCATCAAGGACATGCACGAGCCGCCGAGCTGCGCCTTCATCATCGATCCCAAGCGCGAGCACATCGCGGTCATGGAATGCCGCCGCCTGGGCATCCCGGTCGTGGCCGTGGTGGATACCAACTGCGACCCCGACCTCATCGACCACATCATTCCGGGCAACGATGACGCCATCCGCGCCATCAAGCTCTTCACCACGCACATCGCCGAGGCCTGCATCGAGGGCGCGGCCCGCTACGTGGAGGTCAAGCCCGAGGTCGTCGAGTCCAAGGAAGAAAAGCCCGCCGAGGAGCGCAGGCCCCGCCCCGCCAAGCCGAAGACCGGCGCCAAGCCCAAGCCGCGTCCCAAGGCCGAAGCCGAGCCCAAGGCGGAAACCCCCGAGGCCGCTGCCGAGGGTCAGGAGGAGAAGGAATAATGGCTGAGATCAGCGCCACCCTGGTGAAGGACCTGCGCGAGAAGACCGGCGCGGGCATGATGGACTGCAAGAAAGCCCTGGTGGAGAGCGGCGGCGACCTGAACAAGGCCGTGGACTACCTGCGCGAGAAGGGTCTGGCCAAGGCCGCCAAGAAGGCCGGCCGCGCCACCTCCGAGGGCTTCATCGGCTCCTACATCCACTCCAACGGCAAGCTCGCCGTGCTGGTGGAGCTCAAGTGCGAGACCGACTTCGTGGCCAAGAGCGACCAGTTCCGCGAGTTCGCCCGCGAGCTGGCCATGCAGGTCTGCGCCGCCAACCCGGTCTGCGTCTCCGAGGATCAGGTTCCCGCCGACATTCTGGAGCGCGAGAAGGCCATCTACAAGAAGCAGGCGATGGAAGAGGGCAAGCCCGAGAACATCGCCGAGAAGATCATGGAAGGCCGCCTGAAGAAGTTCTACCAGGAGGCCTGCCTCATGGATCAGGCCTACATCAAGGACGACAAGAAGCGGATCAAGGATCTGCTCAACGAGCTCATCGCCCTACTCGGAGAAAACATCCAGATCGGGCGCTTCACGCGCCTGGCCCTGGGCGACGACGCCGCGGGCGAATAGAAAAAAGGGAAACGGGCCGCAAGGCCCGTTTTTTTTGCCAAGAGACGAGGAACCCTGTAAGGTCCAACCGGGCCCCGCGCCCGGACACAAAGGAAGAAGCATGGACAAGCTGCGCTACTCGCGGGTATTGCTCAAGTTGAGCGGTGAAGCCCTGGCCGGAGACCAGAAGTTCGGCATCCAGCCCTCGGCCATCAACACCTTCTGCGGCGAGATCGCGGAGGTGTCCCAGGCCGGCTTGCAGGTCGCCCTGGTCATCGGCGGCGGCAACATCTTCCGGGGCATGTCCGCCAGCGAACAGGGCATGGAGCGCGTCCAGGCCGACTACATGGGCATGCTGGCCACGGTGATGAACGCCCTGGCCGTGCAGGACGCCCTGGAGAAGATGGGCTGCTCCACCCGGGTCATGACCGCCATCGACATGAAGGAGGTGGCCGAACCCTACATCCGGCGCCGCGCCGTGCGCCACCTGGAGAAGGGCCGCGTGGTCATCTGCGCCGCGGGCACGGGCAACCCCTACTTCACCACGGACACGGCCGCCGCCCTGCGCGGCATGGAGCTCAAGGTCGACGCCATCCTCAAGGCCACCAAGGTGGACGGGGTCTACGACAAGGACCCCCGCAAGTTCTCCGACGCGGTGCGCTACGAGAGCGTGACCTACATCGAGACCCTGGAGAAACGCCTGGGCGTCATGGACTCCACGGCCATCTCCCTGGCCCGGGACAACGCCATGCCGATCATCGTCTTCAACCTGTTCAAGGAAGGCAACATCCGCCGGGTCGTCACGGGCGAGCCGGTGGGGACCATCGTGCAAGGAGGAAACTAGACATGCAGTCGCTTCTCAAGGACGGCGAAAAACGCATGGACGGGGCCATCAAGAGCCTGGAGAAGAGCTTCACCAAGCTGCGCACCGGCCGGGCCTCCACGGCCCTGGTGGAGAACGTGGTGGTGGACTACTACAACACCCCCACGCCGCTGAACCAGATCGCCTCCATCTCCGTCCCCGATCCCCGCACCGTCACCATCCAGCCCTGGGACAAGGCCGCCTTCAGCGCCGCCGAGAAGGCCATCCTCAAGTCCGACCTGGGCCTGACCCCGATCAACGACGGCAAGATCATCCGCATCAACATCCCGCCCCTGACCGAGGAGCGCCGCAAGGAGCTGGTCAAGGTGGCCAAGAAGGACACCGAGGAGGCCAAGGTGGCCGTGCGCAACGTGCGCCGGGACATGAACGAGGCCCTCAAGAAGATGCTCAAGGACAAGGCGATCACCGAGGACGAGGAGCGCAAGGGCGTGGACGACGTCCAGAAGCTCACGGACAAGCACATCAAGCTCTGTGACGACGCCCTGGCCAAGAAGGAAAAGGAAATTCTGGAGATCTGACCGCCCATGCTGCCGCGACACATCGCCGTGATCATGGACGGCAACGGGCGCTGGGCGCAGCAGCGCGGGCTGCCTCGGAGCGAGGGCCACAAGGCCGGAACCGAGGCGGCCCGCGGTGTGGTCACCCGCTGCCGCGAACTGGGCATCCGGCACCTGACGCTCTACACCCTCTCACGCGAGAACCTCTCGCGCCCTGCCGAGGAACTGAGTTTCCTCTTCGACCTCCTGGTGCGCTTCCTGAAGAAGGAAACCAGCCTGCTCCTGGAGCAGGACATCCGCCTGAAGGTCCTGGGCGAGGTGGACGCGCTGCCCTTCGGCGTGCGCCAGGTGGTCCGCTCCGTGGTCGAGAAGACCAGGAACTGCGGCTCGATGACCCTCAACCTGGCCCTGAACTACAGCGGCCGGGATGAAATCCTGCGGGCCTGCCGGGCGCTCCTGGCCAAGCGCCTGGACCCGGCCGAGCTCACCGAGGAGGTCTTCGCGGCCGAGCTCTACACCGCCGGGCAGCCCGACCCCGACCTGATCATCCGCACCAGCGGAGAGCTGCGGCTCTCCAACTACCTGCTCTTCCAGGGCTCGTACGCCGAGCTCTCCTTCCCGGACCTCTACTGGCCGGACTTCACCCCGGCCGAGTTGGACAAGGCCCTGGAAGACTACTCCCGCCGCCAGCGCCGTTTCGGCAAGACCGGCGACCAGCTGGCCGCCGGGAAGTGACCCGCCGGACCGCCTCCCGGCTCAGGCCTCGTCGATCTGCTCGGGATTGAGTTCCGCCTTGGCGTACTCGCGATGCAGCCCGGCCTGCACGAAGAGGTCGAAGACCTCCGGGTCGATGTGCCTGTCCTTCTTCATGAACCCCAAAATCTTCAGGGCCTGGGACAGCTTCATGGGCTTTTTGTAGGGCCGGTCGCTGGCCGTGAGGGCCTCGAACACGTCGGCCACGGCCAGGATGCGGGCCTGCAGCGGCAGGTCCTCGGCCGAGAGGTGGTTGGGATAGCCGCTGCCGTCGAGCTTCTCGTGATGGCTGCCGGCGAAGACCGGGATGCGGGCCAGGCGCTTGGGGAACGGCAGCCGGGAGAGCATGGCCGAGGTGACCACGGCGTGGTTCTCGATGATCTTCCGCTCCTCATCGGTGAGCGAGCCTTTGCGGATGGTCAGGTTGCGGACCTCGTCCCCGGTGAGATAGGGCTCCATGCTTCCGTTCAGGGCATAGCTCTTGGCCGCGATGGACCGGATCCGCTCGATCTTGGCGTCGTCCATGAACTCGCCCGGGCTGTTGCAGGCCAGCACGAAATCCCGCTCCTCGTTGAGCACCCCGCGCCGGGCGTCGAACTCCCCGGCCACGGCCCGCATCTCCTCGCGCGAGGCGCCCGCCGAGGCCATGTCCATGAGCCGCTCCAGCAGCTCGGCCTGGAGCGACTTCTCGATCAGGGCGAAGCGCAGACGCACCAGCTCGGCGCGGTCGAAGATGGTCTGGAGCTTGGTGCTCTTGTCCACCACGTGCTCGGGCGTGGTGATCTTGCCCACGTCGTGCATCCAGGCCGCCAGCCGGAGTTCCTCCAGCTCCTCCTCGTCGAAGCGCACGTTCTTGAAGGGGCCGTCGGCCTGGGTGTTGACGGCCTCGGCGATGCTCATGGTCAGCTTGACCACCCGGTCGATGTGGCCCTTGGTGTAGGGCGACTTGGCGTCGATGGCCTCGGCGATGCTCTGGATGAAGGAATAGAGCAGCCGCTTCAGGTCGCGGATGAGCTGGGTGTTGGTCAGGGCCACGGCGGCCTGGGAGGCCAGGGCCCCCACCAGCCCGATGGTCCGGGGCGAGAAGGCCGTGACCGCGCCGCTGGCCGGGTCCAGTGCGTTCAGGAGCTGGAGCACGCCGATGATGTCGCCCTCGTGGTTCGTCATGGGCACCACGAGCATGGAGGTGGAGCGGTAGCCCGTGGCATGGTCGTACTTGCGCGGGCCGGTGAAGTCGAAGCCCTCGGCCTCGTAGACGTCCGGGATGTTCACCAACTCGCGGGAGAGGGCCACGTGGGAGGAGACGTTGGCGTGGTTCTCGGCCCCGTCGGGGGTGAAGAGCGGCACGGGCGGCAGGGTGATGGCCTGGCCGCTGGTGCCGCCCATGCGGGTCTTCATGGTGTCGTTCTGAAGGATGACGAAGTCCAGGTGGCGGCCCTCGTCGTCCACGATGTAGAGCGTCCCGGCGTCGGCCCCGGTGAGGGCCCGGGCCTCGTCCACGATCATCTCGAAGAGCCGGTCGATGTTCCGTTCGCTGGAGAGGGCCAGGCCGATCTCGGTGAGCCGTTCCAGGTGCCGGGCCGTGGAGCCCTGGTCCTCACCGTTTCCGCCGGACGCGGCGGTCATCTTCTCGTGCGCGTCGGAACCCATGTCGATCCCCCTGGGGCCGGAACGGAGTCGTCGGGCTCCGGCCGCTGTTCCCGTCCTCGTACCACGTTTCCCGGTCCCGGGAAACCGCGCCTCCGGCAGGATTCCTTCCCAGGTTGCCGTCATGCCGGGAATTGTTTACACCAAACCACTCGCGGCGCATGCCGCCAACCAGGCCCGGAGCCCGCATGGATTCCTCGCACCAGAAACGCATCCTCACCGGAGCCCTGCTCCTCCTCGTTCCAGCCCTGGGCCTGTACTACGGCGGCTGGATCCTGGTGACCGTCCTGGCCGTGTTTTGCGGCCTGGCGCTCTGGGAATACCTGACTCTGTTCTGGCCCGAGGGACGCCTGGGCCTGAAGGTCCAGGGCGTGCTCTGCGGCGCGCTCCTCCTGGCCGCCTTCCACGCGGGCAGCGCGACCCTGGTGGCCTTGGCCCTGCTGGCCGGATTCTGGTGCGCGGGCATGGGCTTCCTCTTCGGCTACAGCCGCTCGCCCCAGGACAGCGACTTCCGCGATGCGGCCGTGTTCCTGGCCGGGCTCGTGTACCTGCCCGTGACCCTGCAGTTCTTCCTGCACTTCTCGCCCCTGGAGAGCATCCTGGTCATCCTGGCCGCCGCCGTCTCGGACACGGCGGCCTTCTATGCCGGAACGCACTTCGGCAGGCGCAAGATATGGCCCTCCGTCAGCCCCAAGAAGTCCTGGGCCGGCAGCGTGGGCAGCCTCGCCGGCTGCCTAGCCCTCTGCCTGGGCCTGGGCCTGACCCTGGGCCGGGCCCCCTGGTGGGCCTTCGCCCTGCTGGGCCTGGCCCTGAACGTCGCGGCCCAGATGGGCGACTTCTTCGAATCGGCCCTCAAGCGCCGCCTGGACATCAAGGACTCGGGCAAGCTCCTGCCCGGACACGGCGGCCTGCTCGACCGCGTGGACAGCCTCCTCTTCCTGGTCCCGGTCTACGCCCTGGCCCGGACCATCATGCCCTTCTTCGGGGAATGACGCGGCCGCCGTGAACACCTACATCTCCGCCTGGCCCCCCCTGGTGATCGAGGACCGCTTCCCCCGGCGGGTCGCCGTGCTCGGCTGCACCGGCTCCATCGGAGTGAACGCCCTCAAGGTGGCCGCGCTCCATCCCGACCTGCTGCGGGTGAGCGCCCTGGCCGCCGGACGCAACGCCGCCCTGCTGGCCGAACAGGCCGCGACCTTCCGGCCGCCGCTCCTGGCCGTGCTGGACGAGGCCTCGGCCAAGGCCCTGCGCGCCGCCCTGCCCCCGGGCTACTCCCCGGATATCCTCGTGGGCCCGGCGGGATACGAGACCGCGGCCGCCCAGCCCGAGGCCGACGTGGTGCTTTCGAGCATCGTGGGCGCGGCCGGTTTTCCGCCCACCCTGGCCGCCGCGCGGGCCGGAAAGATCGTGGCCCTGGCCAACAAGGAGAGCCTCGTCCTCGGCGGACACCTCATCCGCGCGGCCTGCCGGAAGTCCGGGGCCGTGGTCCTGCCCGTGGACTCGGAACACAACGCCCTGTTCCAGGGACTCCTGGGCCACGCCGACGAGACGCCCACGCGGCTCATCCTCACGGCCTCCGGCGGCCCCTTCCGGGGCCGGACGCGGGCGGAGCTGGCCGGAGTCACCGTGGCCCAGGCCCTGAACCACCCGAACTGGTGCATGGGCCCCAAGGTGAGCATCGACTCCGCGACCCTCATGAACAAGGGACTTGAGATCATCGAGGCCTGCCACCTCTACGGCCTGCCCGCCGAGCGCGTGGACGCCGTGGTCCACCCCCAGAGCATCGTGCACTCCCTGGTGGAATACGCCGACGGCTCCCAGATCGCCCACCTGAGCCACCCGGACATGCGCCTGCCCATCGCGCACTGCCTCTGCTTCCCCCGCCACCTGCCCCTGGGCCTCAAGACGCTCGACCTGGCGCGGGTGGGCAGCCTGACCTTCGAGGCCCCGGACGACGAGGCCTTCCCCTGCCTCGGGCTGGCCAAGGCGGCCTACGCCGCCGGCGAGAGCCACCCCATCGTGCTCAATGCGGTGAACGAAGTGGCCGTGGAGCGTTTCCTGGCCGGGGCCATCGGCTTCCTGGACCTCCCCCGGGCCCTGGAGCGGGCCCTCGCCGAACATGCGCCCTGCCCCGTGGGGCGGCCCGAGGACGTGCTCGCCCTGGACCGCGCCGCCCGGGCCCGCGCCGCCGAACTGCTGTGAGCGGCCTTCCCTTTTGCCCCGAAGGCACTATACTCTGCATTCCATGCACATCGAGCACGTGAGGAAGCATTCGTGACAAGCGCCATAGCCATCATCCTGGTCCTGAGCGGTCTCATCTTCTTCCATGAACTCGGCCACTTCCTGATGGCCCGCGTCCTGGGCATCGGGGTCAAGGCCTTTTCCCTGGGCTTCGGCCCGCGCCTCCTGGGCCGCAGGGTGGGCCTCACGGACTACCGCCTCTCGGCCGTGCCCCTGGGCGGCTATGTGAACCTGGCCGGGGAGAACCCGGACAGCGACGAGGGCGACCAGGAATTTCCCCGGGAAAAGATGTTCAATCTCCGGCCCGCCTGGCAGCGCATGCTCGTGGTGGCCGCCGGACCCGTGTTCAATTTCTTCCTGGCCTGGCTCATCTACTGGGGCCTGCTCTTCTCCTACGGGCAGGCCGCGCTCACCCCGGTGGTCGGGGACGTGCTGCCCGACAGCCCGGCGGCCGTCGCGGGCATCCAGGCCGGGGACACGATCCTGGAGGTGGACGGCCGCAAGGTGGCCACCTGGAACGACCTGACCATGACCATCCAGACCGGCGGCTACCGCTCCATGCCCCTGGTCCTGAGCCGGGGCGGAAAGGAGTTCTCCGTGTCCGTGGAGCCCGCCAGCCGCGACCTGGAGGCGGACGGCCGCTCGGTCAAGGTGCCCATGATCGGCATCCGGGCCTCGGGCGAGACCATGGTCCTCGTGCCGCCCCAGAATCTCTGGCGCAGCGCCCTGGGCGCGGGCCGGGAGACCTGGGAGAAGACCGGCCTCATCGTGCGCGGCATCGCCAAGATGGTGCGCGGCGAAATTTCGGTCAAGGAGGTGGGCGGCCCGATCCTCATCGCCCAGGAGGTGGGACGTCAGGCCCGCTCCGGCCTGGCCGAGGTGTTGGCCCTCACGGCCTTCATCAGCCTGAACCTGGGCCTGCTCAACCTGCTGCCCGTGCCCGTGCTGGACGGCGGCCACATCGTCTTCTTCGGCTACGAGGCCGTGTTCCGGCGGCCGGTGAGCGAGCGCCTGCGCCTGATGGCCACGCGCGTCGGCATCGCCTTCCTCTTCCTGCTCATGGGACTGGCCCTGTTCAATGACATCTCCCGGCTCCTGGTCTGACGAGGCCCCCCTGCTCCTGGTCCTCGACGGCTCCGGGGACCGCCTGCGCCTCCTCCTGGCCCGGGAGGACGGCGAGGGTCCCTCCCTGCTCTGCGCCCAGACCTGGGCAGTGGCCGGACAGTCGGCCCGCTTCCTGGCCCCGGCCCTGGAGCACGCCCTGGCGCTCTTCGGCCGCCGCGCCTCCGACATCCGCCGCATCGCCTGCCTGCGCGGGCCAGGCGGGTTCACCGGCATCCGCCTGGTCCTGGCCCTGGCCGAGGGCCTGGCCGCCGCCACCGGAGCCCTGCGCGCGGGCCTGGACGTCCTGCCCCTGCTGGCCGTCGGTCCGGCGGACCTCGGCCCCGGCAGCGTCCTGCCCCTGACCTGGTCGCGCAAGGGCCAGGTCTACGCCCAGGCCTTTTCCGCCCCCGGCCCGGCGCCCCTCACCGAGCCGGCGGCCCTGCCACTGGAGGCGGTCCTGGACCTCTGCGGCCGCCTGCCCGCCCCCCTGACCCTGCTGGGCAACGGCCTGCAACGCAACCTGTCGTTTTTCCGGGAACATCTCGCGGACCGGACCGACGTGCGCCTCCTGGGCCCGGACTGGGACCAGCCGGGCGCGGAGACCCTGCTGCGCACCGCCGCCCGCGCCGAATACGCCGACCGCCCGGTGCGGCCGCTCTACCTGCGGGCCTCGGACGCCGAGGACAACCTGCCGGAATTCGCCCGCGCCCGGGGCCTGGACCCGGACGAGGCCCGGGGGCTGCTCCAGCCGTGCACGAGCCTCAAGACCACGTCCTGAAGCCCGGCCCGATCCACGGCCGAGGCCCTCGCCGCCCTCATGGGCGGCGCTTTTTTTCGTCCGGGAAAGGAATCAGGCGGTGATGCGGTCCAGGGTCGCGGCCATCTGGCGGCCCATGGGGGTCTGCAGGGATATCTCGCGCTCCAGGTTGGTGATGCCCTTGAGCACGGTGGAATGCTTGCGGCCGAGGCGCTCGCCGATGGCCGAGAGGGACAGGCTGGTGTGCTTGCGGGCCAGGTAGAAGGCCGCGTTGCGGGCCGCGACCACGGCCTGCTTGCGGCTCCTGGAGGCCAGCTGCTCCGGGGTCAGGGCGAATCTCGCGCAGATGAATTCCAGGATGCGCTCGAAATCCGGCCGGGCGTCGGCGACCGCGTAGTTGCGCAGCACGTCCCAGGCCAGGTCCAGGGTCACGGCCTGGTTCAGGAGCCGGGCCTTGAGCACGAGGTTGCGCAGGCAGCTCTCCAGCTGGCGGATGTCCGAGGTCACGCGTTCGGCCAGCAGCTCGGACACGGACTCGGGCACCGCGATCTGCAGGGTCTTGGCCTTGCGCTCCACGATGCGCCGCCGCGTCTCGAAATCCGGCTTCTCGATGTTCGCCAGGAACCCGGAGCAGAACTGGGAGACCAGGCTCGAATCGAGCCCGGCCAGTTCGAGCGGCAAAAAGGAGCTCGTGCAGACCACCTTGCAGCCCCGGGCCTGGAGGGCCTTGAGCGTGCAGAGCAGCTCGTCCTGCATCTTCTCCTTGCCCTGGAAGAAGTGCACGTCCTCCAGCAGGAGCACGTCCGCGGCCTCGCGGAACTCGGCCTTGAAGCGCGTCACCTCGCGGGCCTTGATGGCCAGGACCAGGCGGGTGGCGAACTCCTCGGCGGTCAGGCAGGCGATGTGCGGGGCTCGGCGGTTGCTCTGCGCCGAAAGGGCCTGGCCGATGCCGTGCAGGAGGTGGGTCTTGCCCAGGCCCGGCCCGGCGCCGAGGAAAAGGTTGTCCGAGGTCAGCGTGCCCCGGCACAGGCTGGAGGCGGCGGCCCAGGCCAGCTCGTTGCTGGGGCCGACCACGAAGTCGTCCAGGGTGAAGCGCCACTTGTGCTGGGGCAGGGGCCGGGGCGTGTGCACGATGGGCAGGCCCAGTTGGCTCGGGGCCGGGGCCGGAAGCTCCGCCTCCGGCTTGGCGGCGGGCTGGGCCGGAGCCCGGCGCACCTCCACCCGGATTTCGGGACGGGAACCCAGGATCTGGGCCGCGCAGTCCGACACCGCGTCGAGCAGGCGGTCACGCACCCAGGCGGCCACGAAATCGTTGGGGGCCAAGAGCCGCAGCACGCCGTCGGACACTTCCCCGTCCAGGGGCTTGATCCAGACGGTAAACATTCTGGAACTCAGGTTTTTTTCCAGAGCGGCGTAGATATGATTCCAGGCGTCAGCGACCATGTTCCGCGTTGTATGTGATCGGTCGGAAGCCAACAACGCGGATAAACGGCCGGGGCCGTCGCTTTCCCTTTCTCTTCTCTACAGCATAACTCATTGTTTTAAAACAAATTTATCCTATCCCTCGGTTCCAGCCGTCACACACTCTCCCCAATAAGCAACGGTCCGGTCACAAGGGCTTTGCCGCCTGCAACAGTTTTTTTTCAACAATCAGTTGACAACGTTTTCAACATATTATTTTTATTTTTTCGGCTAAAATCGGACCTATTCATTCTTTTTTACGCCGCCCAGGTCCAAACGGTTTACAAATAGATTGCGGAAAATACTCGAAAGCGTCTTGGCTTTTTCATTTAATACATTGAAATATAATAAATTTATTTGAACGAGAGAAGTGCTCCCCTCCGAAGGCCAATCCCCAAGCAGCACGCCCGCTGGTGGCGGAGCCTTGGCCGGGCTCCATTCCCGAACTGCGGGTTAGGAACACATCTATCACATTCGAATACAACAAAAAACAAATAAAAAGGCCGGCCCGCACCGCGTTCTCGACGGATGCAGGCCGGCCTTGGTTCCGAGCTGAAAAATCGGGATTACCGGCGACTACGCCCCGTTATCCCGGAGGGGATACCGCCCGCACGTGAAGCGGGCCGATTCCGGGCAGTAGCCCAGGCGTTCGCAGCGCGCACCGGCAGTGGCGAACAGGGCGGGCAGGCGGTCCCGGCAAATGGCCAGCATGGCCTGGGCCATGTCGCGGATCTCCCACTGGGCGCGGGAGCAGCAGCGCAGGCTGAAGAAATGCAGCAGGGCCCGGCAGTTCATGGTCACCACGATCTTGGTCTCGGCCGCCTGGGGCAGGACGAAGCGGGCGTCCTCGTTGGCCTTCGCGCCCCGGCCGTTGGCCGCCAGGATTCCCTTGAGCTCGCGGTAGGCGCCTGAAATCTCGGCCATGAGCGCCTCGAAGCGCTCCCGGGCCTCGGGGATGCGGGCGATGGCCGGGGGCAGGATGTAGTCCATGTCCGACTCGTCCACGTAGCGCTGGCTCTGCTGGGAGTAGGAGGCGATCCGGTGGCGCACCAACTGGTGCGAACAGGCCCGCGAGATGCCCTCCACCGCGAAGCTGAAGCTGACGTGCTCCACCGGGCTGTCGTGCCCGGACTCCAGCACGGACTGGACGAAGTCGGCCTGCTTCTCCCGCTCGATCTCGCCGGAGAGCAGCCGGGGCCACATGTCGGCCACGAACCCGGCGTGGTAGCACTGGCGGAACGCGGCGTAGATCAGGGACAACGGCTCGGGGGTCATGGCCAACAGCTCGACCCGGAGCTTCTTCTGCGGCATGGGGGCTCCCTTGGCTTGCGGTCTTCGGCGGGTGTACCCAAAACCCCGTCCCGGGGCAAGGCGGCCGCCCGGCTACAGGCTGAGCTTCTCCAGGAGGTCCCGGACCTGCTCTTCGGCCGGGCGAAAGCCCTGGAGCAGGAAGTGCAGCGCGCCCATGAACACCGGCTCGGCGGCGAAGAAGCGCTCGGCCGCCAACGCGCGCAGGCGTTCCGCGTCCTCGCCCGGATGGGCCTGGGCCAGGCGCTCGGCCACGGCTGGAACCCCGCTCATGAGATAGAAGACCGTGCCCTGGGAGCGCACCCGCTCCGGGCCGCCCTCCCGCAGGATGTCGGCGTCGTCCAGGGCCACCACGGCCCGGTCCCGTCCGGCGGCCTCCCATTCCTTATAAGAGCGGAAGGGAATTCCCAGCCGCTCCGCCGCCAGACGTCCCAGATCGCCGCGTCCCGATCCGGCGACTCCGGCCAGGAACACGGCTCCTCCGGAAGGATGGGGGCGGTCCGCCACGGGGCCATGTGTGCGGGTCTTGTCGGCCTCGGCCACGTCCACTTTCCTCTGAATGAAGCGCTTGGGCGTGTTCATGCGGTTCCCTGTAGCGCGCGGCCGGGCCCTGGGCAAGGGCGGAAGCTTTCCGCCCTTTCCCACGGCTCCCGGCGCGGCATTTTTTTTCATTCAGATTCCTAAAGTTTTCTCGGGACAGGCCGATCAGGTAGGCGACACCAGCGGAGAACAGGTGAGGGCGTGGTGCCCGGCCACCGATCCGCACAGGCATGGAAGCCGAAAAACATTCAAGGAGGAAATCATGTCCCTGGTCATCAACCACAACCTGATGGCGATGAACGCGAGCCGTAACCTGTCGACCTCTTACAGCGCCCTCGCTGTGTCCACCCGCCGCCTGTCGTCCGGCCTCCGGGTCGGCACGGCGGCCGACGACGCCGCCGGCTTGGCCGTCCGCGAACTCATGCGCGCGGACATCAAGTCGCTGCAGCAGGGCATCCGTAACGCCAACGACGGCATCTCGCTCATCCAGACGGCTGACGGCGCGCTCCAGATCATCGACGAGAAGCTGATCCGAATGAAGGAACTGGCCACCCAGGCGGCCACCGGTACCTACAACTCGGACCAGCGCCTCATCATTGACTCGGAGTACCAGGCCATGGCGTCGGAAATCACCCGAATCGCCAACGCCACGGACTTCAACGGCATCTATCTGCTCAACGGCAACCTGTCGGGTGAGAACTCCGCCCACAGCGGAGCCGGACTGGCTTCCACCGGCCCGCTGAAGGTCCACTTCGGTACGGCCAACGACTGCTCCGAGGACTACTACTACATCTCCATCGGAACGGCCACGGCGTCCGCCCTGGGCCTCGGCCACGCCACCGGCGCCGCCAACGGCAAGACCATCTCCACCCAGGCCCTGGCTCAGCGCTCCCTGGAAGCCCTGCAGGACGCCATCGTGTCCAAGGACAAGATCCGCGCCAACCTGGGCGCCCTCCAGAACCGGCTGGAGAACACCGTGAGCAACCTGGAGATTCAGGCCGAGAACATCCAGGCCGCCGAATCCCAGATCTCCGACGTGGACGTGGCCACGGAAATGACGGAGTTCACCCGTCAGCAGATCCTGACCCAGGCCGCCGTGTCCATGCTGTCGCAGGCCAACTCGCTGCCGCGTATGGCCCTCAGCCTCATCGGCGGCTAACGCGCCACGGGCGGCTGAGCAATGAACCTCTAACGGAAAGCCGGGCCGCCGAGCGGTCCGGCTTTCCTGTTTGATGGCACCGGCCTTGCATTGTCCCCGGTGCGGAGCAGACCCGGAATTTTTTTCCTCGAGGGAATCAGCATGGCCGACACCTCTTCCATCACGTCAAGCTATACGTCCGGCAACGTCCACTTCACCGGGCTGGGCAACGGCACGGACTTCGACACGCTCATCGACGGGCTGGTGAAGGCCGAAAGCGCGCACCTGACCCAACTCCAGACCTGGCGGGCCACCTGGGAAAAGAAGAACACGGCCTTCCAGGAGCTGAACACCTCCATGCTCGCGCTCAAGACCGCGCTGGAGAAGATGGACACCATGAACGAATTCCTGACCAAGACCGCCACCAGCACCAACTCCACCGTGCTCACGGCCACCGCCGACAGCGGGGCCGAGGAAGGAACTCACAAGGTCGAAGTCAACCAGCTGGCCCAGAACAAGATCATGGCCACCGCCACCGGCTACAGCGCCGGCAGTTCGGTGATCAACTCCTCCGGCGGCGACCAGATCCTCCAATACGTCTACAAGGGAACCACCTACAATCTCACCGTGCCCACCGGCACCACCCTGGAGGGACTGGCCAATCTCATCAACAACCAGCCCGCCAACCCCGGAGTCAAGGCCGCGGTCATCTCCGACGGCTCCAATTACTATCTCCAGTTCCGGGGCATGGACCTGGGCGCGAACGCCACCCTGACCATCGGCGCTGGCACCACGCTCACGGGCTTCAACGCCGCCGATTGGAACACGACCCAGGTGAACCAGAACTCCCAGGTCAAGGTGGACGGCTGGCCTCCTTCCGGCTGGATCAGCAACGCCAGCAACACCGTGAGCAACATCATCCCGGGCCTGACCCTGAACCTCAAGGACTCGGCCCCCGGCTCCACGGTCACGCTGACCATCGGCACGGACCTGGAGGCGGTGAAGGAGAATGTCCGCACCTTCGTGACCCAGATGAACACCGTCCGCGCCAAGATCAAGGAGATCACCAAGTACGACGAGCAGAACAAGAAGGGCTCCCTGCTCACCGGCAACTACGGAGTGGACATCATCTCCCAGAACCTGAAGAACATCGTCGCCGACAAGGGTGTCGGCTTCATCTCCTACAACACCATGGGGCTGACCGAGGATACCTACGTCTCCCTGGGCCAGCTCGGCATCACCACCGACGCCCAGACCGGCTCGGCCACCATCGGCCTGCTTCTCCTGGACGAGGAGAAGCTGGACGAGGTGTTGAAGAACGACCCCACCGCCGTGGCCAAGCTCTTTTCCGCCGACTATCTGGGCGAGAGCAAGTCCCCGGCCTTCACCTACGAATCGCTGGTCAAGGGCACCACCCAGGCCGGAGAGTACCAGCTCTCGGTCAAGGTCAAGGCCGACGGCACGGGCATCGAGAGCGCCACCATCAATGGCCGCGCGGCGAAGATAACCGGCTCCTGGGGCATCACCGGCGCGGCCGCGACCCCGGAGTCAGGCTTGGCCATCCGCCTGGACGCGCGGACCGCCGGGGCCACCTACGACGGCGTGGTCACGGTGAAACTCGGCAAGACCGGCGAACTCGCCAGCGAACTCGCGGACCTCACCGACAAGAGCGACGGTCCCCTGGCGATTCTGCAGAACAACTACAAGGACATCATGAAGTCGATCGACAGCAAGATCGACTACGAAGAGACGAGATTGGATCGGTACAAGAAGACCTTGAAGAACAAGTACGCCCGGCTGGACTCCCTGCTCGGCTACTACGACAAGATCAACTCGCAATTGACCAGCACCATCAAGAAGCTGGACAGCAGCTCATAGCCCGACCCGCTTGCCCGTGGAGGACAATCGTTCATGAAGAATGGAGCCAAGGCCTACCTCGCCACCCAGGTGACCACCACCACCCAGGGCGACCTGCTGCTCATGCTCTACGACGCGGCCATCAAGTTCCTGAAGCAGGCCAAGGTCAAGATCGCCGAGCGGAACTACGCGGACAAGGGCATCCTCATCTCGCGGGCCCTGGACATCATCAGCGAACTGGCCGAAAGCCTGAACAAGGAAAAGGGCGGTGATGTCGCCAAGAACCTGAGCAACCTGTATTTCTTCTGCAGCACCCGTCTGCTCAAGGCCAACCTGAAGATGGACGCGGCCCTGATCGACGAGGTCATCGGCATCCTGTCCGGCATCCGCTCCGCCTTCGCCCAGATCATTCCCGGCTACGAAGGCCGTCCGGCCTCGGCCCTGCACGGCGCCGCGCCCCAGGTCGACGAGCCGATGCCGACGCCGAAGCCCGTCTCCCACGCGCCCCAGGTCAACAACCTGGACCTCATGGGCTCCCCGGCCCAGCCCCTGCCCGGAATCCTGCCCCAGGCCGAAGACCCGGCCCAGCCCGCGCCCGCCAAGCAGGCGGCTCCGGCCCCGGCGGCCGCCGAGACGAGCCCGCTCCAGCAGCCCGGCATGAGCCGCTTGCGGGCCATCAACGCATACGCCTCCAACAGGGGCTGATCCGGTTTACTTCCCGGGCCGTCCATGTCACCAAGGGCCATGGCCGTCCCCATCCGCGTTCTCCAGGTCGCCAAGTCCCTCGGGCTCGGCGGCACGGAAAAGGTCATGCAGCTTTTCGCCGCCCATCTGGACCGGCGGGACTTCCAGGCGGCGGTCCACAGCCCCCGGGACGGACCGCGCGGCCCCCTGCTCCGGGCCGCGGGCATTCCCACCCACGTCGGCACGGACCTGCTCAAGACGCTCCAGGCCTGGAAGCCCGACGTGGTCCACCTGCACCGCGCGGGCTGGCCCGAACCCGGGCTCTTGCGGCCCCTGGCGGTCGCCCGCGTGCCCGTGGTCGTGGAGACCAACGTCTTCGGCCGCCACGACCCGAGCCCCTCGGCCCGGATATTGGACCGCACCCTGTTCGTCTCCCGTTTCTGCGCCGAGCGCTTCGCGGCCCACACCGGCATCCCGGCCCAGCCGCCGCGCTACGGCGTGCTCTACAACCCCGTGGACACGGACTTCTTCGCCCGGGCCTGCCCGCCCCGCGACCTCACGGCCCCGGCCGTGGGACGGTTGTCCCGCCCGGATCCGGGCAAGTGGTCGCGCCTGGCCCTGGACTTCCTGCCTCCGGCCGCGGCCGCCCTGCCCGGGCTGCGCTACCGGATCGTCGGCGGCATCCCGGAGGCCGAGAAATTCGTCCGGGCCCACGGTCTGGAGGCCAACGCGGAGTTCCTGCCGCCGCTGGCCACGGACGAGGAGCTGGCCGGATTCTTCAACTCCGTCTCCCTCCTGACCCACGCCAACGACACGGGCGAATCCTTCGGCTTGGCCATCGCCGAGGCCATGGCCGCAGGGCTGCCGGTGGTCACGCATCCCTGCCCCGGGCCGCGCGACAACGCCCAACTCGAACTGGTGGAGCACGGCGTCACCGGCCTGGTGGCGCGCGACGCGCGGGAATACGCCGAGGCCGTGATCTTCCTCTTGACCCACCCCGAGGAGGCCCGGAACATGGGCGAAGCCGGACGGGCCAAGGCGGCCCGACTGTTCCGCGCCCAGGACCTGGCCGCCCGCCTGGGCGGAATCTACCGGGAAATCCTGACCGCCAAGGGACTGGACCGATGAACCGGGAACTGCTGCGGGCCTACGGCGCGGAGGCCCTGTCCTTCGCCTGGAGCGGGACCGCCGAGGCCGCGCCGCCCGCCCGCCCGGACGCGGCGGCCCTGGACAAGGCCCTGGACCGCTGCCTGCGGCTGGTCGAAAAGAGCGGCCGGCAATCGTTCGTGCTCCTGGGCCTGGGCTCCGGGGCCCTGGCCTCGGCCCTCTCCGAGGCCCTGCCGGCGACCGTGGAACTCGTCGTCTGCACCCTGGACCCGGCTTCAGCCCGGGCCGCCCTGCACGCGGGCGGACTGCCCGGCCTGGGCCGCGACCCGCGCCTGTCCCTGCTGGCCGACACCTCGGCCTGGGCCCTGCTCTTCCTCCTGGACCTGGCCGGAATCGATCCGGCCGAGTCCGTGCTCGCGCTCAATCCCGAGGCCGGGGAACCGGAGCGCGCCGCGTTGGCCGCCCTGCAGCGCACCCTGAGCGCGGCCCGGCCCCTGGACGTGCCGGTCCCGGCCCCGGAGCGGGCCCCGGCCATCTCGGCCGCCGCCATCCTGCGGCCGGACGAGCCGGACCTGTCGGGGTTCTTCGCCCAGTTTCCCGCCTGGTTGGCCGAGCTTTGCGTGCTCTGGGACGCGCCCGCCCCGCCGGACGGCGTGCCGCCCTGCGCCCCGCCCCTGCGCCAGGCCGCGCGGCCGCTGGGACGCGATTTCGCGGCCCAGCGGCGGGCCATGCTGGAGCTCTGCGGCAGCCCGTGGGTGCTCTACCTGGACGCGGACGAGACCCTGCGCCCCGGGGACTGGGCCCGCATCCCGGGTCTGGCGGCCCAGGGCCGGGTGGCCGGGTGGCACCTCCCGCGCCTGACCTTCTACCCGGACCGCGACCACTGCCGCATGGGCCTGGGCCTCTGGCCCGACCTGCAGCTGCGCCTGTTCCGCCGCAACCCGTCGCTCTCCTTCGTCAATCCCGTGCACGAACGGCTCACCGGGCTGGACGGGCCCGAGGCCGTGGTCCTGGACCTGCCCATCCTGCATCACACGCACCTGCTCAAGCGGCCCGAGGCCATCCGCCGCAAGCTGGCATCCTTCCAGGAAGCCGGTGGCGGCCTGGGCCACGCCCTGAGCGGGGACTACCCCCACCTGCCGCGCCATCTGCTGGAACCCGTCCCGGGACCGGGGCGCACGCGGGCGTTGCTGGGAGGTTTTCTGTAGCCCGGCGAAGTCGAACAGGCCTCGCCCACCGGCTTTCCACCAACCGGCGAAGCCGGACGTCGTCTTGATTCCCCCGGGGAAAGCGGCTAGTCTCATCATCCCGGAGGGCTTGAGCGCCCGAGAACTTCATACGAGGACCCGCATGCTCGTCACCTGTCCCAAATGCCAATTCAGCCGGGAACTCCCCGAAGACAAGATTCCGGCCCGGGCCCAAGTGGCCACCTGTCCCAAGTGCAAGCACAAGTTCCGCTTCCGCGAACTGCCGCCCGAAGGGGCCGACGCGGCTTCCGTGGCCGCCGCCCCCGCCGACGCGGCCCCGACCGCCGAATCCGCCGAAACGCCTCCCCCCGCTCCGCCCGCGCCTCCGGCCGAGGAGGACATCTGGGAGCGCCTGGGCTCGATCCAGCCGGAGCAGACCGAGCCGCAGCCCGGCCCGGCCGCCGACGACCCCTTCGCCGCCGACCCGGAACGCCCCGAGGTGGAGGCGCCCTTCGAGCGCCTGGACCAGTACGGCTTCTTCCCGGGCATCACCCAGACCCTGCGGCGGGTCCTGTTCTCGCCCCAGCTCTTCTTCCAGGCCATGCCCCTGCGCGGCATGGGCAAGCCCCTGACCTTCGCGGTCCTGCTGGGCCAGTTCCAGATCTTCTTCCAGATCCTCTGGAGCATGACCGGAATCATGGGCGACAAACCCGAGGTCGCGCCCGGCACCCTGGGCATCGGCATGGTGGTGGCCCTGGTCCTGGCCCCGCTCTTCCTCTCCGTGTTCCTCTTTCTGGAAAGCGCGCTCTTCCACTTCTGCCTCATCCTCTTCCGCGCGGCCAACAAGGGCTTCGAGGGCACCTTCCGGGTCATGGCCTACTCCAATGCGCCTCTGATCCTCTCCTTCGTGCCCGTGCTCGGCCCCATCGCGGCCTATCTCTGGGGCCTGGGCATCACGGTCGTCGGCGCGCGGCACATGCACGGCGCGAGCCTCGGGCGCGTGCTCGGGGCCTTCGTCCTGCTCCTGGTCATCGTGGGCGGCGTCATGGGCCTCATGTTCTACGCCGCCGCGACCATCCCCCCGGCCGCCAAATGAACGGCCGGAGTTCTCCCCTCGGCTGGCTGCGCAAACGCTGGCGCGACTGGCGGACCTGGCGCAGGCTCGCCCGGGAGGCCCATCCGCGCAAGATTCTCGAACTGACCCGGGAAATCCGCGAAATGGCCGAGGTGGCGGCCCAGGTCTGCCCCCGCGAGGAGGCCGTGCAGACGCGCATCCAGTCCATCCAGGCCGAGATGGACCGGCTGGCCGGGCTGGCCGGACGCCCCGAATTCCGCCGCCTGCCCGCGGGCAAGCGCATCCTCCTGCGCCAGGGCCTGCTCCAGTCCCGGGACCAGCTCCTGGAAAGCATGCAGTCCGCGCCCTCGCCCACCCGCCTCCTGCAATAACTCCGGTACGCTTCTTGCTTTTCAAGGTTCCGAAGAGGACCGTCCGTCATCGGCTTGACGGCGGCCGTCGGAAACCCCAACCCACGCACACGCCATGAAACACATCGCCTTGGCCCTGCCCCTGTTCCTGTTCCTGGCCGCCTGCGGCCACGTGGACCTGGCCGTGACCGACCAGACCAGGATTTATCGGGACGCCCCGGTGCAACGCACCCCGCTGCTCGTCTCCGTGCAGCCGAAGGAGCGCACCTACGCGCCCATCAAGGCCCTGGTCTATCCCCTCTGGGTCTCCCAGCGGACCATCGACCAGCGGACCATCGGCCGCTCCCTGGGCCGGGTCATGGTCCAGACCTGGAACGCCCAGCAGCTCTTCCCGGCGCTCGTGTACGACGAGGACCTCGTCTACCGGAACGCGGAGAAGGCCGTGATCCAGGGCCGCATGCGCGGCGCGGACGTGGTGGTCACGGGCGTGGTCAGCTACTACTACGACGGCGGCAGCCTGGACGACTCGGGCATCTCCCTGCGGGTGAACATCTTCGACACCCGCTCGGGCCAGGCCATCTTCTCCATGGAGCAGGCCGCGCGCATCGAGTCGCATCTCGTGGAGGACTGGATTCTCTGGTCCGCGCGCACCCGTCTGCCCCCCTCGCCCATGCAGGCCATGGTCGCGTCCATCGCCCAGGACATGTCCGTGCCGCTGGCCTCCTGGCTGCCCCCGCCGGACGAGGTCTTCGCCGATACGAGCGCGGACATCTCGCGCGGGCTCACCGCGCGCCCGGCCTCCCCGACCTCGGAGGCCACCCCTCTGCGCGAGCAGGAACTCACCTCCGAACACGGCACGGCCAAAAGCATGGCCCAGGCCATCGCGGGCGAGAGCCACGGACGCGCCCCGGGCGTGAACCTGATGGTCCACTTCGACACGGACAAGGCCGTGATCCGGCCCGAGTCGTTCCCGCTCCTGGACGAGCTGGGCAAGGCCCTGAGCTCCGACCCGCTCAAGGGCAAGAGGTTCGTCATCGCCGGGCACACGGACTCGGACGCCAGCGAGGCCCACAACATGCAGCTCGGCATGGCCCGGGCCGAGGCGGTCAAGGATTACCTGATGCGGAAGTTCCAGATTCCCGGCGACCGGCTCGTCACCGAGAGCTACGGCAAGACCCGGCCCATCGCGCCCAACAACACGCCCGACGGCAAGCAGCGCAACCGCCGCGTGGAGGTGCGCCTGGCCTCCTAGCTTGACTGGCGGCGGCGGATTCTTACATCAAGGGGGCCCTCCGGGCCCCCTTTTTTTTCGACTTTGCGGCCAGGGGCTTTTGTGCTACCCCAAAAGGCGTTTTCCCAACGCCATCCAAGGACGAACACCAACATGATCGGAATCTCCAAGCTCTATTGCGGCGCCGTGGAAGCCTCGGACGCCCTGCGCTACGGCCGCCATTCCGGCAAGCTCCCCTCGCACCTCCTCCAGTTCTCCGCGGACAAGAAGCCCGTGGTGGTCTGGAACATGACCCAGCGCTGCAACCTCAAATGCGTGCATTGCTACGCCCATGCCGTGGACCCCAAGGGCACGGACCCCATCAGCACGGAGCAGGCCAAGGTCATGATCGACGACCTGGCCGCCTACGGCGCGCCGGTCATGCTCTTTTCCGGCGGCGAGCCCCTGGTCCGCGAGGACCTGGTGGAGCTGGCCAAGTACGCCACCTCCAAGGGCATGCGCGCGGTCATCAGCACCAACGGCACCCTGATCACCAAGCGCAAGGCCAAGGAGCTCAAGGAAGTCGGCCTCTCCTACGTCGGCATTTCCCTGGACGGCTCCGAGCCCGTGCACGACGCCTTCCGCAAGGTGACCGGCTGCTACAAAAAGGCCCTGGAGGGCGTGGCCAACTGCCAGGCCGAAGGCCTGAAGGTCGGCCTGCGCTTCACCATCAACAAGCGCAACGCCGGGGAGATCCCCCATCTCTTCGACCTCATCGAGAAGCTCGACGTCCCGCGCATCTGCTTCTACCACCTGGTCTACTCCGGCCGGGGCTCCGAGCTCATCAACGAGGACCTGAACCACGCCGAGACCCGGGCCGTGGTGGACCTCATCATGGACCGCACCCGCGCCCTCTTCGACAAGGGCCTGGAGAAGGAGGTCCTCACCGTGGACAACCACGCCGACGGCCCCTACCTCTACTACCGCATGCTGCGCGAGGACCCGAAGCGCGCCGCCGACGTGCTCCAGCTGCTGTCCTGGAACGAGGGCAACTCCTCCGGCCGGGGCATCGGCTGCATCTCCTGGGACGGCCAGGTCCACGCCGACCAGTTCATGCGCCACCACACCTTCGGCAATGTGCTCGAACGCCCCTTCTCCCAGATCTGGGACGACCCGAACATCGAGCTGCTGCACAAGATGAAGGACAAGCGCCCCCACGTGGGCGGCCGCTGCGCCAAGTGCCGCTTCCTGAACATCTGCGGCGGCAACTTCCGCGCCCGGGCCGAGGCCTGGTACGGCGACTTCTGGGCCCAGGACCCGGCCTGCTACCTGACGGACGAGGAAATCACGGGCGAACCCGTGGGCGTGCGCGACTAATCGCGCCGGGAGGAAAAGCATGAACGAATTCTTCCGGGGCCGCAGACTGCGCCGCACTCCGGCCCTGCGCGCCATGATCCGCGAAAACGAGGTCCGGCCCCAGGACCTCATCATGCCCTACTTCGTGGTGGAGACCGACGACGCCTCGTTCAAGAAGCCCATCGCCTCCATGCCCGGCCAGTTCCAGCTCGGCCCCAAGGCCCTGGAGGAGACCGTGGCCAAGGCCGTGGACCAGGGCCTCATGAGCGTCCTGCTCTTCGGCATCCCCAAGGTGAAGGACGAGAAGGCGTCCCAGGCCTACGCCGACGAGGGCGTGGTCCAGGAGGCCGTGCGCCGTCTCAAGGACCGCTTCCCGCAGCTGGTGGTCGTCACCGACGTCTGCCTCTGCGAGTACACCTCCCACGGCCACTGCGGCCTGCTGCGCGGCGAGGAGATCCTCAACGACCCCACCGTGGAGCTGCTGGCCAAGGCCGCCCTGTCCCACGCCCGGGCCGGGGCCGACATCGTGGCCCCCTCGGACATGATGGACGGCCGGGTGGCCGCCATCCGCGACACCCTGGACGAAAACGGCTTCAACGATCTCCCGGTCATGTCCTACGCCGTGAAATACGCCTCGGCCTTCTACGGCCCGTTCCGCGACGCGGCCGAGAGCGCCCCGGCCTTCGGCGACCGCAAGACCCACCAGATGGACCCGGCCAACCGCCGCGAGGCCCTGCGCGAGGCCGAGGCCGACGCGGCCGAGGGCGCGGACATCCTCATGGTCAAACCCGGCCTGCCCTACCTGGACATCCTCCGCGACCTGAGCGACTCCTTCGACCTGCCCGTGGCCGTGTACAACGTCAGCGGCGAGTACAGCATGGTCAAGGCCGCCGCGGCCAACGGCTGGATCGACGAGAAGCGCATCGTCCTGGAGACCCTGACCGCCTTCAAACGCGCCGGGGCCGACCTCATCCTCACCTATCACGCCGAGGAAGCCCTCGGCTGGCTGGACAAGTAGCATGCACGACCACGCCGCCAAGGGCGTTCCCTTCGAACATTCCGGCCACCCCGGCGGGCATCCGGGCGGGCATCCGCACGGCAAGTCCCAGGACGGAGTCCCGCAGCTGCGCCTCATCGCCTGGGAAGTGACCCGCTCCTGCAACCTGGCCTGCAAGCACTGCCGCGCCGAGGCCCACCCCGAACCCTACGAGGGCGAGCTGTCCACGGCCGAGGCCAAGGCCCTCATCGACACCTTCCCCGAGGCGGGCAGCCCGATCATCATCTTCACGGGCGGCGAGCCGCTCATGCGCCACGACCTGTTCGAGCTCATCCCCTACGCCAAGTCCAAGGGGCTGCGCTGCGTCCTGGCGCCCAACGGCACCCTGCTCACGGCCGAGAACGCGGCCCGGATCAAAGAGGCGGGCATCGAGCGCTGCTCCATCTCCATCGACGCGCCCGACGCCGCCGGTCACGACGCCTTCCGGGGCGTGCCCGGGGCCTTCGAGGCCTCCATGCGCGGCATCGAGCACCTCAAGTCCGCGGGCCTGGAATTCCAGATCAACACCACGGTGACCAAGGACAACCTCCACCAGTTCAAGGACATCTTCCAGCTGGCCGAGAAACTGGGCGCGTCGGCCTGGCACATCTTCCTGCTCGTGCCCACGGGCCGCGCCGCCGAACTGGGGGCCCAGATCATCTCCGCCGAGGAGTACGAGGAAGTCCTCAACTGGTTCTACGACTTCCGCAAGACCACGAGCATGCAGCTCAAGGCCACCTGCGCGCCCCACTACCACCGCATCCTGCGCCAACGGGCCAAGGCCGAGGGCGTGCCGGTGAACTTCGAGACCTTCGGCCTGGACGCCGTGAGCCGGGGCTGCCTCGGCGGCGTGGGCTTCTGCTTCATCTCCCACTCGGGCATCGTCCAGCCCTGCGGCTACCTCGACCTCGTCTGCGGCGACGTGCGCCAAACCCCCTTCCCGGAAATCTGGCGCACCTCCCCCCAGTTCCTCAACCTGCGCAACCCCAAGGTCTACGTGGGCAAGTGCGGGGTCTGCGAGTACGAAAAGGTCTGCGGCGGCTGCCGCGCCCGGGCCCAGACCATGCGCGGCGACTACCTCGAAGCCGAGCCCCTCTGCTCCCACACGCCGATTCGGATGAAGTAGATTCAATCAACGATTAGACGTCGTAATCTCTAATCCTGCGAGATATCCTCTGGCAACTCTTGGAAGTTCTGCCCGCTCTCGCATGTCGAGTCGTGGGGCCCGCAGATCAAACATTACTGCCGCCTTGGAAAAGGCCTTGCTTTCCAACCGAAGAAGCATAAGCGCAAGCTGAGCTTCAAACTGATCAAGTTCACCTTCGTCTAGTAAATTATCCAAATGGCGACACACAGCCAAAAAGGCGTTCATTCTACCCTTTACGGACATAGTGCCAATTTCTGGAATTGCTTGCTTGACTTTATCTGCTGCATCTCTTGCAGTGTTAAACTGATCTGCACTTATGTCGATTGGATCAATCTTGTTTTTCAATGCAACAATTAATTGATCTATAGTTCCAATTCGTTCCGCTCTATTTTGAAATCCTTTAACTATTCGTACAGTAATATATCCTAAAATTGCCACAAGCGCGCCAGCAAAAATTTTGTAGATGGCGATCTCACCGATGTTAACTCTTCGGTATGGCTGTGTAACTAAGATGAAAATGACTAAATTAAACAGCCCCACGCAACTCCCAAGCACTAATGCCTGCTCAATTTTTTTTGACCTCCACCCCAAAGGCAAGGCGATCCAAATAATGGGGTCCGCCATAGTGCCGAGGACTGTAGCCAGAAAACCGAAAATTTCTCGCATAGCACCCTCCATTCAGCGCCACTAACGGTATTTAAAACTTTTTTTGTAAGCATTAACTTGTCAATCCACTATCCTCAATAACAAACTCTTTCATAAGCGAAGGCCCGGAACGGCATTGCCGTTCCGGGCCTTCGCTTTGATGAGAAGTTTTGGGGGTGGGGTCCGGGGAGGGTCCTTTTTCAAAAGGTCCCTCCCCAGTTGCTTTTCTAGATGACCCAGTCGTCGTCGGCCTCGATGGGGGCGAAGCCTCGGCGCATGGTGTTTTCGGTGACCACGCGGGGGTCCATGAACTGGAGCAAGTAGTCGGGGCCGCCGGACTTGGAGCCCACGCCGGACATCATGAAGCCGCCGAAGGACTGGCGTTCGACCATGGCGCCGGTGGAGCCCCGGTTGAGGTAGAGGTTGCCCACGCGGAACTCCTTGCGGGCGCGGTCCAGATGGGCGGGGCTGCGGGTGTAGACCGAGCCGGTGAGGGCGAAGCGGGTGGAGTTGGCCATGGCGATGGCCTCGTCGAAGTCCTTGGCGCGCATGACGGCCAGCACGGGTCCGAAGACCTCTTCCTGGGCGATGCGGTGCTCGGGCCGGACGCCCTCCACGATGGTCAGGGGAGCGTAGCAGTCTCCGGCGGGCGCGTCGGTGCGCTTGACGAGCACCTTGCCTTCGGACTCGGCGATGGCGATGTACTTCATGACGTTTTCGCGGGCCGCGCGGTCCACCACCGGGCCCATGAAGTTGGCCGGGTCTTCGGACGGGCCGATCTTCAGGGAGTTGGCGGCGTCCCTGAGGCGGTTCACGAAGCGCTCGTAGATGGCGTCCAGGACGATGACCCGGGAGCAGGCCGAGCACTTCTGACCCTGGAAGCCGAAGGCCGAGTAGATGACGCCGGACACGGCCTCGTCCAGGTCCGCGTCGTCGTCGATGATGATGGCGTTCTTGCCGCCCATCTCGGCGATGACCTTCTTGCACTGGGCCTGTCCGGGCTGGACCTTGGCGGCCTTCTCCTGGATGCGCAGGCCCACTTCCATGGAGCCGGTGAAGGCGATGAGGGCCACGTCCGGGTGCTCCACGAGGGAGTCGCCGATGACCGAGCCCCGGCCCGGGGTGTAGTTGAACACGCCGTCGGGCAGCCCGGCCTCCCTGAAGAGCTCCACGAGGTTCCAGCCGATGGCCGAGGACAAGCCCGAGGGCTTGTAGACCACGGGGCAGCCGGAGACGATGGCCGCCGCGACCATGCCGATGCTGATGGCCAGGGGGAAGTTCCAGGGGGCGATGACGGCGGCCACGCCCTTGCCCTGGTAGAAGTAGTGGTTCAGCTCGCCGGGGGCGCGGCCCATGCGCTTGGGCTCACCCAGGCGGATGGCCTCGCGGGCGTAGTATTCGAGGAAGTCGATGGCTTCCCCGACGTCGGCCCAGGCCTGGTCCCACTGCTTGCCGACCTCCAGGACCTGGAGCGCGGAGAGTTCGAAGGCGCGGCGGCGCGCGGCGGCCGCGGCGTCCAGGAGCACCTGGGCGCGCTTCTTCGGGTCCTCGTCGCGCCAGGTGAGGTAGGCGGCCTTGGCGGCGGCCAGGGCCCGGTCGATCTCGGGCTTGCCCGCCTGGCAGACCTTGGCCACGATTTCCGAGGGCTTGGCCGGGTTGTAGGAATCCAGGATGTCGGAGGTGGTCACCTCCTTGCCGCCGATGAACAGGGGATAGGTGCGGCCGAAGCCCTTGCGCACCTCGGCCAGGGCGGTGACGAAGCCCTGGCGCATGGACGGCAGGGTGAAGTCCGCGCCCTCGAAGTTGGCGAAGGGCGGGATTTCGCCCTTGAGGCCCTGGAGGCCCGGGCGTTCGCGGCGGGGCTTCTGGGCCAGGGCGGCGCGCTCGCGCTCGGCGGTGAGCTCCGGGTTCTCCAGAAGCCGCTCCACATCGGCGGCCTCGGCGAAGCTCTGGCGCAGGAAGGACTCGTTGGCCGTGTTCTCCAGCAGGCGGCGCACGAGGTAGGCCATGCCCGGGATGAGGTCGCCGTAGGGGCAGTAGAGGCGCACGCGGTGGGCCACGTTGCGCAGGCCCTTGCGCACGGGCTCGGCCATTCCGTAGAGCACCTGGAACTCGTAGCGGTCCTCGGGCACGTTCAGGACCTTGGCCATCTCCATCACGGCGGAGATGGTGCGGATGTTGTGCGAGGCGCAGGCGTAGTGGCAGATGTCGTGGTTTTCCAGGATGAAGCGGGCGACGCGCTCATAGGCCGCGTCGGTGTCGGCCTTGACGGTGTAGACCGGCACTTCCCAGCCGTTCTGCATGGCCACTACGGTTTCATAGTCCCAGTAGGCGCCCTTGACCAGGCGGATGGAGATGGGCAGCTTTTCGGCCCGGGCCCAGGCGACGAGGTCGGCCACGTCCTTGTCCGTGCTCTTGAGGTAGCACTGGAAGACGATGCCCAGGTGCGGGTAGTCGCGGTGCTCGGGGGCGGAGCGCAGGCGCTTGTACAGCTCGATGGTCATTTCCTTGTACTTGAGCTGCTCCATGTCGATGCACAGGAACCCGCCCATCTCCTTGACCAGCCGGTAGATGGGCTCCACGCGCCGGGCGATGGCCTCCACCGAGCCCTGGATGTCCGAGGGCTTGGACTGGGAGTAGAAGCAGGTGGGCTTGATGGCCACGTTGACCTTGGGCGCGTGGCCCCAGTCCAGCGGGCCGGAGGCGTCCAGGGCGTCCCACTTGTGCTGCTCCTCCTTGATGCCGCGGAGCACTTCCAGGTAGCCCGCCTGGTAGGCGTCGGCCTCGTCCTCGCTCATGGTGGCCTCGCCCAGGAGGTCGATGACGAAGGCGAAGCCGTCCTTGCGCAGCTTCTTGATGCCCTTCACGGCCTCGGCGGCCTTTTCTCCGATGATGAACTGGCGGGCCATGCCCTCGATGTTCGAACGGATGGTCTTGTGCAGGACCTTGGCCACCAGGCCGCCCGCGAAGCCGGTCTTGGACGCGCCCCATTTGAGCACGTCCGGGATCTCGCCCGCGTTCTCGCCGGTGAAGTACTCCTCGATGTGCCGGGAGAGGGAGTCGGAGGTGGTGAGGTAGGGCAGCACGTCCACGAAGCGGAACATCTGGACCTTGAAGGCCTCGTTCTTCATGGCCCAGTCCATGACCTTGCCGGTCCACCAGCCCTTGTTGAAGATGGACGGGGCCTCGCCCGCGATGCTCGTGAAGAATTCCTTGCCCCGGCTCACGATGCGGGGCTCCAGAACCTGCCTGTCGAGAGTCATGCCGTTACTCCTTGCTTGCCTCGCCGCCTTGCAGCGGCAGTTGCCGGGATTCCTTGAGCGTGGCCAGAACGATGGTGGTGCGGGTGTCGCGCACCCCGGGGATGGCTCCGAACTGCTGGAGGATGTGTTGCAGGGCCTCGGTGTCCTCGGCGCGGACCTTGACCAGGTAGGAGTCCTGGCCCGCGGTGTAGTGGACCTCGAGGACGCCCGGCACCTGGGCCAGCCGGCCGCCGGTCTCCGTTGAGCCCACGGCCTCGCTGACGTGCACCGTGGTGAAGGCCGTGAGCCGTTGCCCAAGGGACTTGGGATCGAGCAGGGCCTCGTAGCCCTGGATCACGCCCTTGCGCTCCAGCTTGCGGATGCGCTCGAGCACGGCCGAGGGGGCCATGCCCACGCGCCGGGCGATCTCCGCGTTGGACACGCGGCCGTCACCCTGAATAATCATCAAAATATTCCTATCAATTCCGTCGATCATTCTTTATTCCTCTCACAAAGAGAATATCATTCTGTTCGACTTCTTTTGTCAAGAGGCTTTCGGTTTTGCCTTTTCAGCTTGGATGGAATAATATCAAGCGTTGACGCGCCACCCCCAACTCCCGACACGGACGCCCATGAACGAGTCAGCGGCCCTGCGCATCGACTACGCCCCCCTGGCCCCGGACGGCCTGGCCTTGTCCTTCGCGGGCAGGCTGGACTCCCAGGCCTTGGGCCGCGTCTGGGACGAGATCCTCGCCAGGGCCGGGCAGGCGGGCGTGCGGCGCGTGCTGGCCGACCTCTCCGGAGTGGAGGCGCTGGACGGCGCGGGCATCGCCCTGCTGCTGCGCCTGCGCCTGGACAAGGAGGCCCAGGGCGGCGGCCTGGAGCTGCGCGGCCTGCCCGAACGCTATGAACGGCTCCTGGGCCTGTTCGACGCCTCCCGGCTGCGCCAGGGCGAGGGCCAGGCCAAATCCCAGCCGGGACTGGTGGAGCGGGCCGGACTGGCCGGAATGCGCTTCCTCGACGACCTGCGGCAGATGGTCGCCTTCGTGGGCGAATGCACCCTGGCCCTGGGCTACGCCCTGCGCCACCCGCGCCGCGTGCGCTGGCAGGACATGCTGCTCACCTGCGAGCGGGCCGGGGCCGAGAGCCTGCCCATCATCCTGCTCATCGGCTTCCTCATGGGCCTGATCATGGCCTTCCAGTCGGCCATGAGCCTGGAGCGCTTCGGGGCCCAGATCTTCGTGCCCAACATGCTCGGGCTGGTCATGTTCCGGGAGCTGGGCGGGCTGGTCACGGCCATCCTCCTGGCCGGGCGCTCGGGCTCGTCCTTCGCCGCCGAGATCGGGACCATGAAGGTCAACGAGGAGGTCAACGCCCTGGTGACCATGGGCCTGGACCCGGTGCGCTTCCTGGTGGCTCCCAAGGTCCTGGCGGCCGTGGCCATGATGCCGCTGATGATCCTCTTCTTCAATTTCGCCAGCCTGGTGGGCGGAGCCGTGGTCATGCTCTCCCTGGAGTTCCCCCTGGCCACCTACACCTCGCGGGTCTTCGCCAACCTGGGCATGGTCGATTTCCTCGGCGGACTGTTCAAGGGCCTGATCTTCAGCCTGCTGGTGGCCGGGGTGGGCTGCCTGCGCGGGCTGAACACCGGCGCGGGAGCCGGGGCCGTGGGCCAGTCCACCACCAGCGCGGTGGTCTCGGGCATCATCCTCATCGCCGTGGCCGACGGCATCTTCGCCGTATCCTTCTATTACCTGGGAATATGAGGAAGACCGTGGCGGCCGATCCCCTGGACATCGTCATCAGCGTGCGCGGCATGACCTGCGCCTATGGCGAGCGGGTCATCGTGCGCGACATCTCCTTCGACGTGCGCCGGGGCGAGATCTTCGTCATCCTGGGCGGGTCGGGCTGCGGCAAGAGCACGGTGCTCAAGCACCTCATCGGGCTCTACCGCCCGGCGGCCGGAACCGTGTCCTACCACTTCCCGGAGTCGGCGCGGCCCCTGCGCATGGACCTCAAGGACGAAAGCGACCGCGAGGCCATCCTGCGGCGCATCGGGGTCATGTACCAGGGCGGGGCGCTGTTCGGCTCCATGACCCTGCTGGAGAACGTGCGCCTGCCCCTGGAGGAGTTCACGGACCTGCCGCCATCGGCGCGGGACTTCGTGGCCCGCATGAAGCTCTCCCTGGTGGGCCTGGAGGAATTCCGCGACCACCTGCCCTCGGAGCTCTCCGGCGGCATGCAGAAGCGCGCGGCCATCGCCCGGGCCATGGCCCTGGACCCGGAGGTGCTCTTCCTGGACGAGCCCTCGGCCGGACTCGACCCCATCACCTCCGCCGGGCTGGACGAGCTGATCCAGGGCCTCTCGCGCGCCCTGGGCATGACCTTCGTGGTCGTCTCCCACGAGCTGCCGAGCATCTTCGCCATCGCGGACACGGCCATCATGCTGGACAAGGCCGCCCAGGGCATCGTGGCCCAGGGCAAACCCGCCGATCTCCGGGATTCCTCGGACAACCCACTGGTGCGCCGCTTCTTCCACCGCGAGACGGCCGGCGCGGAGGCTCCATGAGCACACGGCCGAACACCTTCAAACTCGGGCTCTTCCTCATCGTGGGCAGCGCCCTGTTCGTGATCATGGTGGTGGTCCTGGGCGCCGGGCGCTTCTTCAAGAAGACCTACCACCTGGAGACCTACATCAACGAGTCGGTCAACGGCCTGGAGATCGGCTCCCCGGTGAAGTACCGGGGCGTGCAGATCGGCCGGGTAAGCCACATCGGCTTCGCGGCCGACAAGTACTCCGGCTTCTTCGGCAGCAAATACCGTTACGTGCTCGTGGAGTGCGAGGTGGACGCGAACTACTTCCACAACATCCCGGACGAGGAGCTGGCCCAGGGCATCAAGGCCGAGATCGAACGGGGCATGCGCGTGCGCCCCGTGTCCCAGGGCCTCACCGGCCAGCTCTACCTGGGCATCGACTACCTCGACCCGGCCGCCAATCCGCCCCTGGAAATCAACTGGGAGCCCCAGTACCTCTACGTGCCCTCGGCTCCGAGCACCCTCTCCAAGGTGGAGGAGGCCGTCTCGCGCATCAGCGACACCTTGAGCGCGCTGAACAAGCAGGACCTGGAGGCCATCATCCGGGACGTGAAGACCATCACGGCCAGCCTCTCCCAGTTCATGCAGGGCGGCGACAAGCAGGGCATCGGCAAGCTCCTGTCCTCCAACCTGGAGGATCTGGGCAAGGCCATCGACCGCATCAACCAGCTGCTCAGCCGCCGCGAGTTCGAC
The DNA here is from genome assembly GCF_023660105.1 of Desulfovibrio aminophilus. Classification (NCBI taxonomy): domain Bacteria; kingdom Pseudomonadati; phylum Thermodesulfobacteriota; class Desulfovibrionia; order Desulfovibrionales; family Desulfovibrionaceae; genus Desulfovibrio; species Desulfovibrio aminophilus. The sequence continues at coordinate 60,158 of NZ_JAMHGA010000001.1, forward strand.
ACCCTGATCACCAGCGCGGCCAACGCGGCCAAGGGCGTGGACCGCATCGTGTCCTCGGCCGGGGACGACGTGCTGACCATCGCCGCCTCCATGCGCGACGCCTCGGAGAGCATCAAGGCCGCCAGCGCCCAGATCGAGAAGACCCTGGCCAGCCCGGAGATGAAGGCCAACCTGGCCGGGCTGGGCACGACCCTGAAGAACGTCAACGCCTCGGCCGGAGACATGCGCGCGGCCGCCGCCAGGCTGCACGCCCTGCTCGGCCGGGTGAACGCCCTGGTGGCCGGGCAGCAGTCCAACATCGAGGACATCGTCGAGGACACCCGCCGCCTGATGGAGAACATGCGCGAACTCTCCAACGAGGCCAAGCGCTATCCCTCGGGCATGATCTTCGGCGACCCGCCGGCCAAGGTGAACCCGGAGAAGCAGCCATGAACAGACGCGCCTTGCTCCTGGGCCTCTGCGCCCTCCTCCTCGCGGCCCTCGGCGGCTGCATGGGCGGGCTCAAGCACCCGCCGGTGGAAAAACGCCACTTCGACCTCCAGGTGAAGCGCGGCGAGGCCGCGCCGCCGCGCGCCGGAGGACCGACCCTGGCCGTGCGCCGGGTCATGGTCTCGCCGCGCTACGACGGCCGGGAGATGGTCTACCGCACCGGGCCAACGGACTTCGCCTCGGACTTCTACAACCTCTATTTCGTCTCCCCCTCACAGATGCTCGGCCAGGACCTGCGCCAATGGCTGGCCCAGAGCGGCGTGTTCGCCCACGTGCTGGACTCCGCCACCCTGGTGCGGCCGGACCTGACCCTGGAGACCAACGCGGCCGTGTTCTGCGGCGACTACTCGGTGAAGCCGGGCACGGCCGTGGTGGAGATGCAGTTCCTGCTCCTGGACGAACGCGACCCGGACACGCCGGTGGTCTTTTCCCGAGACTACCGCCGCGTGGAGCAGCTGGGCGGCGGCGAGCCGCGCGACCTGGTGGAGGGCCTGCGCCGGGCCGTGGCCGGAATCTACGGCGACCTGGAAAAGGACTTGAGGGAGCTGCCCGCGCTGCGTTAGCCGGACCGGCGAAAACGAAGGGGGCCTCGCGGCCCCCTTTTTCTTGGCGTGGTCAGCGGCCGCAGGCGGCCAGAAAGGTCTTGCGCCGCTCGGCGTAGGGCGGATGGTTGAAGAAGGCCGAGCCCGAGACGAGCACGTCGGCCCCGGCGGCCACGATCCCGGCGCAGTTCTCCGGGGTCACGCCGCCGTCCACCTGGATCAGGGTGCGGGAGCCTCGGGCCGCGATCATGGCCTTCAGCTCGCGGATCTTCTCCAGGCTGAAGGGAATGAAGGACTGGCCGCCGAAGCCCGGATTCACGCTCATGACCAGGACCATGTCCAGCTGGGGCAGAAGGTACTTCACGGCCTCGGCCGGAGTGGCGGGATTGAGCGCCACGGCGGCCTTCTTCCCGGCCTTGGCGATCATGGCGCAGGTCCACTCCAGGTGCGCGGTGGCCTCGGCGTGGACGCAGATGAGGTCCGCCCCGGCGTCCGCGAAGTCCTGGATGTAGCGCTCCGGCCGCTCGATCATCAGGTGCGTGTCGAAGAACAGGGAGCTGCCCTTGCGCATGGCCTGGATCACCGGTGGGCCGAAGGTGATGTTCGGCACGAAGGCCCCGTCCATGACGTCCAGGTGGGCCCACTTGATCCCGGCGGCCTCCAGGGCGGCCAGCTCGTCGGCCAGGCGGGAGAAGTCCGAGGAAAGCAGCGAGGGAGAGAGGATCACGTCCGGCATGGCGGCCTCCTAGGCCTCGCCCATGGCGAAGTCCACCTTGATCTTGTACAGGCGGCTGGCGGGCAGGTTGAGGATCGGGATGCCCGTGGCGGCCGTGATCCCGGCCAGGGTGGACTCCACGTTCTCCCAGGAGGGGCCGATGTAGGCGAACCAGACGTTGAACTCGTGCTCGCGCAGATAGTTGTGGGTCACGCCGGGGTGCTTGTTGACCTCGGCCACGAAGGCCTCCAACCGGTCCTCGGGCACCCGGGCGGCGCAGAGCGTGGAGCGCCAGCCCAGCCTGCGGGAGTCGAAATTCGCGCCGGTGCGGCGGATCACGCCGCTCTGCCGGAGCGCCCGCACCCGGGCCAGCACTTCGGCCTCGGTCAGGCCCAGGCGCTCGCCCACCACGGCGTAGGGCCGCGATTCCAGGGGAAAGTCGGACTGGATGATGTCGAGAATCCGCTTGTCGAAATCGTCCATGAAAACCTCCGCGCCTTGGTCAGTACGTGCCCGGCCGGGGCTTGTCAACGCGCGGGCTTTGCGCAAAAGCCCGGCCTGGGCTAGGATGCCTCCCATGAACACCGACGACCGCCCCAAGAGCCGCTCCCAGAAGAAACGCGACATGATCGCCCTGCAGGACATGGGCGCGCGGCTGCAGGAGCTCTCCCCCGAAGCCCTGGGTCGCGTGGAGATGCCCGAGGACCTACGCCGGGCCGTGCTCGACGCCAAGAAGATGAAGAACCACGAGGCGCGCCGCCGCCAAGTCCAGTACATCGGCGTGCTCATGCGCGACGCCGACCCCGAGCCCATCCGCCGGGCCCTGGAGATCAAGGACCAGGACCGGCTGGCCGACTCCCGCGCCTTCCAGCGCCTGGAACGCTGGCGCGACGGCCTGGTGGAGGCCCTGCCCGGCGTGGCCGAGGAAATCCTCGCGGCCTGCCCCGGCGCGGACCTGGAGCGCCTCTCCCGCGTGGCCGCCGAGGCCCGGCGCGAACGCGAGAAGAACGCCCCGCCCAAGGCCTTCCGCGCCCTGTTCCGGGCCCTGCGCGATCTGGAATCCGAGGCCTGAACAGGGCTTGACGCGCCGCCGCCGGGACTTATTTCAACACAGCACGATTCCCCCAACGACAAGGAGCATTCCCGTGATCTTCGAATACGCCGGCATCGTCACCGAACTGGAGGACCGCGTCTGTCCGCACTGCAACAAGCCCCTGGACCCCTGGGTGGCCCCTCCGGGCTCGGGCTGGGGCATCATCATGGTCTGCAACAACAACGAGTGCCCTCATTTCCAGGATTCGGACAAGGACATCATCAACAAGCGCGACGACTCCAACCTGGGTTGCCGCTACGCGGAAAACCCGGACAACGGCTACAAGCCCTTCAATCTCGTGGCCCTCTGCCGCTGATCGCGGCCGTCGGTTGGAAACACCCACGGGGCGGCCTCCGGGCCGCCCCGCTCTTTTCCGGGCCCCGCCGTGTTTCCTTTCCCTGGCTTTGGTGATAGGCCTTCACTCCCGGCCGCGAACGGCCGCAAGGAGTCCATCGTGATCCGTCTCCGAGGCAACGCGACCGCCCTGATCGCCCTCGTGGGGGCCTGCAGCCTCTGGGCCAGCTCCTTCGTGGTCCTGAAGGTGGCCTTCCGCCACTACGATCCCATGCTGGTGATCTTCGGCCGCATGGCCGTGGCCAGCCTCTGCTTCGCCCTGGCCTGGAAGGGCCTGCGCTCCAGCTTCACCTACCGCAGGGGGGACTGGAAGCCCCTGCTGTTCATGGCCGTGTGCGAGCCGTGCTTCTACTTCATCTTCGAGGCCCTGGCCCTGAAGCACACCGACGCCTCCCAGGCGGGCATGATCACGGCCATGCTGCCCCTGCTGGTGGCCGTGTCCGCGCGCTTCGTGCTCAAGGAGCACATCTCGCGTCGCACCCTGGCGGGCTTCGGCCTGGCCATCGCGGGGGTGGTCCTGCTCTCGGCGGGCGGCCGGGCCACGGAATCCTCGCCCAATCCGGCCCTGGGCAACTTCATGGAGTTCCTGGCCATGGTCTGCGCCACGGGCTACATGATCACCCTCAAGTCGCTCTCCGCGCGCTACTCGCCCTGGGTGCTCACGGCCCTGCAGGCCTTCGTGGGCGCGGTCTTCTACCTGCCCCTGGCCCTGGGCCCCTGGGCCCCGCCCGTGGGCGGCTTCCATCCCCTGGGCCTGGCCGCGATCCTCTACCTGGGAATGTTCGTGACCATCGGCGGCTACGGCTTCTACAACTACGGCATGAGCAAAATTCCGGCGAACCAGGCCTCGGCCTTCATCAACCTCATCCCGGTCATCACCCTCTTCCTCGGCTGGGCCCTGCTGGATGAACAGCTCACGGCCGCGCAGTACGCCGCCTCGGCCCTGGTCCTGGCGGGCGTGTTCTTGAGCCGGGACCGCCGCGCGGCCTAATCGCCCAGGAACACCGGCCCGGGCAGCGCTCCGGGCCGGGCCTCCGAGAAGAGCGCCAGGGCCGCCCGGCGGCCCTCCTCGCCGATGTCCCAGCTGAAATCCGTGACAAAGGTTTCAATGTGCCGCCGGATCACGGCCTCGTCCATCTCCTGGGCATGGGAGCGGATGAAGTCCCACAGTCCGGCCGCGCCGCCGCGGGCCAGGTCCAGACTGCGGCGGATGGCGTCCTGGACCAGCCCGGCGACGTCCGGCCCCAGGGCCCTGCGCACGGCGATGACGCCCAAGGGGATGGGCAGTCCGCGCCGCTCCTCCCACCAGCGCCCCAGGTCGGTCAGCATCGACAGGCCGTGTTCCGCGTAAGTGAACCGGCCCTCGTGGATGACCACGCCGGCGGCCACCTCGCCCCGGGCCACGGCGGGCATGATCTGGTCGAAGACCAACTCCACCCGCTCCACTTCCATCCCGAGTTCCCGACAGTACAGGCCGAAGAGCAGGTTCGCCGTGGTCCGGCTCCCGGGAATGGCCACGGCCTTGCCGCGCAGATCGTCCGGCGTGGTTCCCTCGCGGGCCACGAGCACGGGCCCCACGCCCCGGCCCATGGCCCCTCCGGCCCGCAGCAGGAGCCAGTCGTCCAGCAGCCCGGCGGCGGCCGCGAAGGAGACCTTGCAGGCGTCGGCCTCACCCCGGGCGGCCCGGGCGTTGAGCACCTCCACGTCGGCCAGGGAGGTCTCCAGCCGGAACCCGGGCAGCGGCACCAGCCCCGAGGCCAGGCCATGAAAGATGAAGGTGTCGTTGGGACAGGGTGAATAGTGCAGGCGCAGCAACTGGTCGTTCATTGTCGTTCACCGTTCCGCTGGATTGCCCGGCGCATTGACAGCCGGAGACGTTGGCCGTAGAGAAATGACCACCCGGTCATTTCTAGCGCGAACACCCGGCCGGGGCAAGGAAAACCCATGAGCGACGCCAGCGGAACCTTCGCCAACCTGCCCGAGGACAAGCGCGCCCGCGTCCTGGACGCGGCCCTGGAAGAATTCGCGGAGCACGGCTTCAAGGGCGCCAGCATGAACCGCCTGTCCACCCGGCTGGCCATCGCCAAGGGATCGATCTTCCAGTACTTCGGCAACAAGGAAGGGCTGTTCGCCTACTCCTTCGGCCGGGCCGTGGACCTCTTCAAGGCCCCGCTCAAGGCCGCCCGCGAACGCGCCCGGGACGGCGGCTTCTTCGAGGTCCTGCGCCAGAGCCTGCTGACGGGCATGGAGTTCATCGTCGCGCACCCGCTCATCCACCGCATCTACCTGAAGATGCTGCACAACGAGGACTTCCCCTTGCGCGAACGGATCCTCGGCCAGGTGCGCGCCGCCTCGGCCAAGTACTTCCGGCCCCTGGTCCTGGAGGGCATCGAGCGCGGGGAGCTGCGGCCGGACCTGGACCCGGACCTGGCCGTCTACGTCCTGGACACGCTCTTGGACCGCTTTCTCCAATCCCTGGCCGCCGCGCCCCTGGACGGCGGGCTGGGGGTCTTCGGCGCGCCGCGCGAGACGGTGGAGCGCCGGGCCGGGGAACTCGTGGAATTTCTGCGCCGGGGACTCTCGGCCTGAGGAGGAATATGGACCTGCGACGCTATGAGAGCCTGGGGCTGGCCGACGTGGCCGCCCGGGTGCTGGAGGGCAGGCGCCTGAGCGCCAAGGACGGCCTGCGGCTCTTCGACTGCCCGGACGTCACCGCCGTGGGCGAGCTGGCCCACCACCGCCGCACGCAGCTGCACGGGGACAAGGTCTTCTACGTTCGCAACCGGCACATCAACTACACCAACGTCTGCGTGAACCGCTGCGCGTTCTGCGCCTACCACCGCGACCCGGGCCAGGAGGGCGGCTTCACCCTGGACGCCGAGGCCGTGCTGGCCAAACTCCGCGCCGACGCCGCGCCGCCCCGGGAAATCCACGTGGTGGGCGGCTGCCACCCGGACCTGCGGCTGGGCTACTTCGAGAACCTGCTGGACAGCCTGCGCCGCGAATTCCCCGAGGCCGTGCTGAAATGCTTCACGGCCGTGGAGATCGCCCACTTCGCGGCCCTGGAGGGCGTCACGAGCCGCGAGGTGCTCGCCCGGCTCCAGGCCGTCGGCCTGTCCATGCTCCCCGGCGGCGGGGCCGAGGTCTTCGCCGAGGAGGTGCGGACCAAGATCTGCCCGCGCAAGATCGACGCCGCGCAATGGCTGCGCATCCACGGCGAGGCCCACCAGCTGGGCCTGGCCACCAACTGCACCCTGCTCTTCGGCCACCTGGAGTCCCGCGCCGACCGCGTGGACCATCTCCTGCGCCTGCGCGCCCAGCAGGACGCCACCGGCGGCTTCACCTGCTTCATCCCCCTGCCCTTCCTCACGGAGAACAGCCGCCTCAAGGTGGACACGCCCCTGGACGGAGTGGAGGAGCTGCGGACCATCGCCGTGAGCCGCCTGCTCCTGGACAACGTGCCGCACGTCAAGGCCTACTGGGTCATGCTCGGGGTCAAGCAGGCCCTGGCCGCGCTCTTCTTCGGGGCCGACGACTTCGACGGCACGGTGGTGGAGGAGAAGATCGGGCACATGGCCGGGGCCGAGTCGGCCCAGGCCCTCTGGCGGGGCGACATCGAGGAGATGATCCGGGGCTGCGGCCTGACCCCGGTGGAACGCGACACCCTGTTCCGGGAGGTGGCCTGATGCGCGCCCTGAGCGACAACATCCTGTCCGGCCGCCGGGTCACGCCCGAGGAGGCCGCGACGCTCTACTTCGAGGCCCCGCTGCACGACCTGGGCCGCCTGGCCCACGCCGTGCGGCTGCGCAAGCATCCCGAGCCGGTGGTCACCTTCGTCTCGGACCGCAACATCAACTACTCCAACGTCTGCGTCTGCGGTTGCCGGTTCTGCGCCTATTTCCGCGCCCCGGGCCAGGACGGCGGCTTCCTCATCAGCCGCGAGGAGCTGGGCAAAAAGATCGAGGAGACCCTCGCCCTCGGCGGCACGCAGATACTGCTCCAGGGCGGCCACCACCCGGACCTGCCCCTGGAGTGGTACGAGGACCTGCTGCGCTTCATCAAGAACTACCCGGTCCACGCCCACGCCTTCTCCCCGCCGGAGATCGCGCACTTCGCCAAGCTGAGCGGCCTGGCCACGGCCGAGGTCATCGCCCGGCTCAAGGCCGCCGGCCTGGACTCCATCCCGGGCGGCGGAGCCGAAATCCTCGTGGACGCCGTGCGTTCGAAGGCCTCCCCGCGCAAGTGCGGGGCCGCCGAGTGGATGCGGATCATGGAGGAGGCCCACGGCCTGGGCCTGCGCACCACGGCGACCATGATGTTCGGCCACGAGGAGACGCCCGCCCAGCGCCTGGAGCACCTCTTCGCCCTGCGCGACTCCCAGGATCGCACCGGCGGCTACACGGCCTTCATCCCCTGGACCTTCCAGCCCGCCAACACGGCCATCGAGACCCGGCAGCTCACCAGCGTGGAGTATCTCCGCCTCCTGGCCGTGGCGCGCATCGTCCTGGACAACTTCGACAACCTGCAGGTCTCCTGGGTCACCATGGGCCCCAAGATCGCCCAGCTGGCACTGTACTTCGGCGGCAACGACTTCGGCTCGACCATGATCGAGGAGAACGTGGTCCGGGCCGCCGGGGTGAGCTTCCGGCTTTCCCGCGAGGAGATCCGCCGCCTCATCCGGGGCGCGGGCTTCACCCCCCGCCAGCGGCGCATGGACTACTCCCTCCTGGAGGAGGCATGAGCCATCCCACCACCGGCGTGCGCCTCGGGCGCATCGGCTACCTGAACGTCCTGCCCCTGTTCCTGCCTTTGGAAACCGGGCGGGTGGACCACGACCTGACCCTGGTGGCCGGGCCTCCCTCCTACCTGAACACGCTCATGGCCGACGGCCGCCTGGACATCTCCGGGGTCTCGTCCATCGAGTACGGCCGCCGCCCGGAGCGCTACCTCCTGGTGCCGAACCTCTCCATCGGCAGCCGGGGCCCGGTGCAGAGCGTGCTCCTGCTCTCGCGCCTGCCCCTGGAACGTCTGGAGGGCCGGACCATCCTCGTCTCCTCCCAAACCCACACCTCGGCGGCCCTGCTGCGCCTGCTGCTCAAGGAGCATCTGCGCGTGGCCGCCGGATTCGCCACGGGCGACGCCAGCGGGAGCCTGGCCCACGGCGGACGGCCCGAGGCCATCCTGGCCATCGGCGACGAAGCCCTGCGCCTGCGGCGGCACGCGGACTATCCGTACACGCTGGACCTGGGGGAGGCGTGGCGGCAGTGGACCGGCCTGCCCTTCATCTTCGGGCTCTGGGCCGTGCGCCGGGAGGCCCTGGCCGAGCGGCCGGAGGCCCTGCGCGCGGCCTGCGCCGTCCTGGCCCGGACCAAGACCGTGGGGATCGAAATGCTGGAGACGACCATCGCCCGGGCGGCGGCCGACACGCCGCTCAGCGAGGCCGAGCTGCGTTCCTACTTCGCGGGCCTGTCCTACGACCTGGGCCCCGAGGAGCAGGAAGGGCTGAACCTCTTCTACGCCAAGCTGGCCGGGGCCGGGATCATCCCCCACGCCCCGACGCTGGCCTTCGTGGACTCCCCGGCCGCCCAGCCCGCCTACTTGTAGTAGACCTTCACCTGGTTGGTGTGCAGATCGCGCCGTCCCGGCGTGGGCTCGCCCGCCGTGATGACCACGCTCTCGCCCGAGGCCACCAGGGGGGAACGGTCCACGAACTGCTGGCAGCGTCCCAGGTGGCTGTCCGGCTTGCGGCCCACCAGGTGGGGGATGACGCCCCAACTGAAGTTGAGCAGGCTCAGGGCCTCGCGGCTGGGGGTCAGGGCGTGGATCGGCTGGCGCGGCCGCCGTCCGCTGACCCGCTGGGCCGTGGTGCCCGAACGCGTATGGCAGACGAGGTGGTGGGCGGCGGTCTGCTCGGCCAGGAGGCAGGCGCAGTAGGCCAGGGTGCGCTCCGGGTCGCCCTCGCGCTCCGGCAGGGCCGGGCCCCCGGCCTGGGACAGGGCGTAGCCCTCGGCCTGTTCCGCGATGTCGCGCATGGCCCGCACCGTCTCCACCGGCCAGCGGCCGATGGCCGTCTCCTCCGAAAGCATGACGCAGTCCGCGCCGTCCAGGATGGCGTTGGCCACGTCCGTGGTCTCGGCCCGCGTGGGCACGGGGTTGGAGACCATGGACAGAAGCATCTGGGTGGCCACGATCACCGGCTTGTCCCGCATGCGGCAGGCCCTGATGATCTGCTTCTGGATGATCGGCAGCTTGGACAGGGGGCACTCCTGGCCCAGGTCGCCGCGAGCCACCATGACCCCGTCGGCCACGTCCAGGATGCTTTCCAGATTGTCCACGGCCTGCTGGCGCTCCAGCTTCACCACGATGGGAATCCAGCGGCGGCGGGCCTCGATCTCGGCCTTCAGGTCGAGCACGTCTTGGGCCGTCTGCACGAAGGACAGGGCCGCCGCGTCGATGCCCACGTCCAGGGCCTCATGGATGTCCGTGCGGTCCTTGTCCGTGAGCGCGGGGATGACGATGCTCTTGCCCGGGAAGACGATGCCCTTGTGCGAGGTGAGCAGTCCGGGATTCGCGGCGGTGAGCTCGAACAGTTCGTCCTGGGCCAGCACCCGGCTCACGTGGAACTGGAGCATGCCGTCGGAGAGGTTCACGGGCATGCCCTCGGCCAGCCCGGCCAGCAGTTCGGGACGGTCCAGGGGGATGAAGGCCGCGCCCGCCGGAGCCTCCTTGGCACGCCCCGGCAGGCCCAGGATGGCGATACCGCCCTTCTCCACGTTCAGCGGGCTGCCCGCCACCTCGCCGATGCGCAGCTTGGGACCGGAGAGGTCGGCCAACACGGTCAGGGACAGGTCGGTCTCGCGCTCCACCTTGCGGATGGCGCGGATGACGCGCACGAAGGACTTGGCGTCGCTGTGGGAAAAGTTCAGGCGGAAGATGCGCACTCCCGCGTCCACCAGGGCGCGCAGGATGGACGGTTCCTTGGTGGACGGCCCCACCGTGGCCACGATCTTGGTTCGCATGAAAGCCTCCCCTGCCGGGTTCTCCGGCTCCTTCCATGCTAGCAGCAAGACCCCTGGTGAGACAACCGCCGATGCAGGGCCTGTTCAGCCGGCGGTGAGCAGGCTGATGAAGGCCTGTTCCGCCGGAGAGAGGGTGCGGCCGGTTCGGGTGATGAGCCAGAACCCGCGCCTGGGGCGGAAATCCGGCAAGGACTGCTCCGTGAACTCGCCGCGCTGCAGGCCCTCGAAGGCGGCCAGCCGGGAGACCACGCCCAGGCCCAGGCCAGCGCGCACACAGCGCAGCACGGCCTCGGTGCTGTCCACCACGGCCACCGGGCGCACGCCGGAGAGATCGCGCCCGGCGCGGCGGAGGGCCTCCTGGAAGGCCCGGCGCGTGCCCGAACCCTCCTCGCGCAGCACCCAGGGCCGCTCATCCAGGCGTTCCCAGGACAGCGACCGGGAGTCCGAAGCAGGCGGGCCGATGACCACCAGGTCGTCCTCCAGAAGGAGCACGGCCCGCAGCTCCGGCGTGCCCGGGTCGGCCCCCACCACGCCCAGGGCCAGTTCCCCGGCCGCCACGCGGGCCTCGATGTCCGCCGTATCCCCGGCGTGCAGCCGCACGCCGACCTCGGGATAGCGCCTGGCGAAGGCCGCCAGATGCTCGGGAAGGATGTAGTGCGCCGGGATGGTGCTTCCGCCCACCAGTACCTCGCCGGTGATCCGGCCCTGGGAGCGCAGGAGTTCAGCCGTGACGCCCTCCAGCCGGGTGAAGACGTCCCGGGCCGCGGCGTAGAGGATGTCGGCCTCCCGGGTCGGCAGGATGAGCCTCCCCAGGCGGTCGAAAAGGCGCACGCCCAGCTCCTCCTCCAGGGAGGCCACATGGGCGCTGACCGTTGGCTGGGACAGGAACAGCTCAGCCCCGGCCTTGGAGAACCCCCGGGTTTCGTAGACCTTGGCGAAGGCCTGCAGCTTGCGAAAATCCATAATGGTGCAGACTATGAATAGATTTCATCGATAAGTCCAGACAAAAAAAGGGCAGGCCCGAAGGCCTGCCCTGACGAACTTACTCGGCGGCCGGTTCCTCGGCCTTCTTGGGCTTCTTGGGAGCGGCCTTCTTGGGCTTCTCCTCGCCCTCGGCGGCCTTCTTCGGGGCAGCCTTCTTGGGCGCGGCTGCCTTCTTGGCCGGAGCCTTCTTGGGCGCGGCTTCCTTGGCCTCGGCCTTCTTCTCCGCGGCCGGGGCTTCTTCCTGCTTCGGCTCGGCGGCCTTCACCACGCGCTTGGTCAGCTCGATGAGGACCATGGGCGCGGCGTCGCCGACGCGGGGCTGGGAGAGCTTCACGATGCGCGTGTAGCCGCCCTTGCCGCCCACGTAGCGGGGGCCGATGTCGCCGAAGAGCTTCTGGACCATCTGGTGGTTGTTGAGGACCTTGTAGGCCTCGCGCCGGGCGTGCAGGTCGTCCCGCAGGGCCAGGGTGATGAGCTTTTCCACCACGGAGCGCAGATCCTTGGCCTTGGCCTCGGTCGTGCGGATGGCCTCGTAGGTGAGCAGGGCGCGGGCCATGTTGCGGAACATGGCCATACGGTGCGAGGAGTTCCTGTTGAACTTCCGGCCGGACTTTCTATGCCTCATTTTTCTCTTTCCTCTTCAACCATTCCTGGTATTTCTTGTCGAAATCATCGACGCTCATGCCGAAACGGAGCCCCATATTGTCCAGAACGCGGCGAATCTCGTCCAGGGACTTGCGACCAAAGTTCTTGGTCTTGAGCATGGCCTGCTCGGTGCGCTGCACCAGCTCGCCCACCAGCTGGATGTTGGCGGCCTTGAGGCAATTGGTGGCGCGGACCGACAGCTCCAGCTCATCAATGCCCTTGAAGAGGTTGGGGTTCACGTCGGCCCCGCCCTCGGAGGACTTCTCCGTCTCGGAGGACAGCTCGTCGAAGTTGATGAAAACCGAGAGCTGGTCCTTGAGGATCTTGGCGCTGTAGGCGCAGGCATCCTCGGGAGAGACCGAACCGTCGGTCCAGACCTCGAGGATGAGCTTGTCGTAGTTGGTCATCTGGCCGACGCGGGCCTGCTCAACGGAGTAGGCCACCTTGCGCACCGGCGCGTAGCTGGCGTCCAGGGTGATGAGCCCGATGTCCTCGGTCAGCCCCTCGTGCATCTCGGCGGGGACGTATCCCTTGCCCATGCGGACTTCCAGCTCCATCTTGAGCTGGCGGTCCTCGGTCAGCGTGCAGATGACCTGGTCGCCATTGAGCACGCGGACATTCTGATTCTCGCGGATCATGGAGGCGGTCACCGGGCCCTTGGACTTGGCCTCAAGGACCAGGATCTGCGGCTCGGTGCTGGTCATGCCCAGGCGCACCTGCTTCAGGTTGAGGACCACCTCGGTGATGTCCTCAAGCACTCCCTGAAGCGTGGTGAACTCGTGCTGCACGCCCTCGATGCGCGCGGCGACGATGGCCGCGCCCTGCAGGGACGACAGCAGCACCCGGCGCATGGCGTTGCCGATGGTGGTCGCGAAACCGCGCTCCAGGGGCTCGCACACGAACTTGCCGTAGGTGTCCGTGGACTTGGGGTCCCGCACCAGTTGCTCCGGCCGAACGAGTTCGGACCAGTTCCTGGCGTTGATCAGCTTGTCGCCGTGTTGAATGAGCATGCAAAAACCTACGCTTGTTTATTTGGAGTACAGCTCGACGATGAGGTGCTCGTTGATCGGGAACTGGATGTCCTCGCGGACCGGCAGAGCCTTGACCGTTCCCTTGAAGTTGGCCCCGTCGGACTCGAGCCAGCCCGGGCAACCCCGGCGGGCGATGACTTCCTGGGCCTCCATGATGACGGGCACCTTGCGGCTCTCCTCCCGCACCTCGATCACGTCGTTGGGACGGACGAGCTGGGACGGCACGCTCACGCGGCGGCCGTTGACCTTGAACACGCCGTGGGTCACCAGCTGGCGGGCCTGGTCGCGGGAGTTGGCGAAGCCCAGACGGTAGATCACGTTGTCCAGGCGGCGCTCCAGAAGAATGAGCAGGTTGGCGCCGGTGACGCCCTTCTGGGCCTCGGCACGCTCGAAATACGTATGGAACTGGCCTTCCAGCAGTCCGTACATGCGGCGGACCTTCTGCTTCTCGCGCAGCTGGACGGCGTAGTCGCTCAGCTTCTTGCGCAGGCGGCCGGCCCCGCCGGGAGCGTAGGGGCGGCGCTCATAGGCGCACTTGTCGGTATAGCAGCGGTCGCCCTTGAGAAAGAGCTTCTGCCCTTCACGGCGGCACAGCCTGCATTTGGCTTCGGTGTATCTGGCCAAGGGATCCCTCCTTGCTCTTAGACCCGGCGCCGCTTCGGAGGACGGCAGCCGTTGTGGGGGATGGGGGTGATGTCACGGATGAAGCTGACCTTGAAACCGGCGTTGTTGATGGCGCGCATGGCGGCCTCGCGTCCGGCTCCCGGTCCCTTCACAAAGACGCCCACGGTGCGCATGCCGTGCTCCTGGGCGACCTTGGCGGCGTTCTCGGCCGCGATCTGGGCGGCGAAGGGCGTGCTCTTGCGAGAGCCCTTGAACGCGGCGCCGGCGCTGGCCCAGCTCACCACGTTGCCCTTGAGGTCCGTGAAGGTGATGATGGTGTTGTTGAAGGTAGCCTTCACGTGGGCGACGCCCACGGGAATGTTCTTCTTTTCCTTCTTCTTTCCGGCGCGACGAGGTCTTGCCATTACTCTTCTCCGGTTCTCTTGAAAAAACGCAATGGATCAGCGCTCAACCTGGACGGGACGAACCCGGACGGGCGGAGCGCCGAACCAAGTCCTCTACGCGGCGCTGCCGCCGGCAGCGGGGGCCTTGCTCTTCTTCTTGCCCATGAGCGAACGACGCGGGCCCTTGCGGGTGCGGGCGTTGGTATGGGTGCGCTGACCGCGGGCGGGAAGGCCCTTGCGGTGACGCAGGCCGCGGTAGCAGCCGATGTCCATGAGCCGCTTGATGCCCTGGGTCACCTCGCGGCGCAGGTCGCCTTCGACCTTGTAGCGCTGCTCGATCTCGGTACGGATGGTGTTCGTCTCATCCGCGCTCAGATCGTCGCTGCTCTTGGTCCATTCCACGCCGGTGTCGGCCAGGATCTTGCGCGCCGTCGTACGGCCGATGCCGTAGATGTAGGTCAGCGCGATGTCCATCCGCTTGTTCTTGGGCAAATCAACGCCAGCAATGCGTGCCACGTTCGGTCCCCTCTCTGGTTAACCCTGGCGCTGCTTGTGCCGGGGATTGTCGCAAATAACCCGCAACACACCCTTGCGCCTGATGATTTTGCATTTCGTACAAATCTTCTTCACCGAAGGTCTGACTTTCATGACCGTCTCCAGCACTTGGTATCGTTCGTGGAACGGCGACCCCTTGAAGATCGCGAATTCCCTTCGTTTCAAGCAAAACGCGAAAAAAGCGAAGGGTTCCTATACAGCACTTTCCCGGAAACCGCAACCCCTCGCCTTCCCAGCCTCTCAGTCGTCCGAGAGGCTCAGGATCTGGGGGCCGTCCGGGGTAATCGCCACGGTATGTTCGAAGTGGGCGGCCAGCTTCCGGTCCTTGGTCACGGCCGTCCAACCGTCGGCCAGCACTTCCACTTCATGTCCCCCGGCGGTGACCATGGGCTCGATGGCCAGAACCATCCCGGCTTTGAGCGGCAGCCCGAGCACCCCACGGGGGACGAAATTGGGCACCTCCGGCTTCTCATGCATCCGCGCGCCGATGCCATGGCCCACGAACCGCCGGACCACCCCGAACCCGGCCGACTCCGCGTGCCGCTGCACAGCGGCCGAGATGTCGTACAGGTTGTTGCCGGGGCGGGCCTGCTCGATGCCGAGCAGAAGGGATTCCCGGGTCGCGTCCATGAGCCGGGTCGCCTCGTCGCTCACCGCCCCCACTGGGAAGGTCCGCGCCGAATCGCCGTAGAATCCCTTATACACCACGCCCATGTCGAAGGAAACGATGTCTCCCTCCCGGAGCACCTTGTCCCGGGTGGGGAAGCCATGCACGACCTCCGAATTCACTGAACAGCAAAGAGCGTACTTATATCCCTGGTATCCCAGGAAAGCCGGCCGGACCTCGTGCTCATCGCACATCCGGCGGCAGATATCCTCGAACTCGGAGCATTCCGCTCCGGGGCGAACCGCCTTCCCCAAGGCATCCAGGATCTGGGAGGTGATCCGGTTCGCAACACGCATTAAGGCGATTTCGTTCGGATTCTTGAGAAAGACTCCGCGAAACTTTTTCAACCCTACCGCCTGCCCTTGATCTTGGCGCCCTTCCCCATAAGCCCTTCGTACTGTCGGGAGATGAGGTAGGACTCGATCTGGCCCATGAAGTCCATGGCCACGCCGACCACGATGAGAATGGACGTGCCGCCGAAGTAGAACGGAACATTGAAGTTGGCGATGAGCACGGTGGGCAGGACACAGATCACCGAGATGTACATCGCGCCCCAGAGCGTGATGCGGGCCAGCACGCGGTCGATGTACTCCCTCGTCCGCGCGCCGGGACGAATCCCGGGGATGAACCCGCCCTGCTTCTGGATGTTCTCCGCGATGCCCTTGGGATCGAAGATGATCGCGGTGTAGAAGTAGGCGAAGAACACGATCACCGCAACGAACAGGATGTTGTACACGATGGACTGCGGGCTCAGCAGGGTCGACACCGTCTTCAGCCATTCCGCGCTGGAGAAATTCGCGACTGTCGCCGGGAAGAGAAGGAGGCTCGAGGCGAAGATCGGCGGAATGACGCCTGCGGTATTGATGCGCAGCGGCAGATGCGTGGTCTGGCCGCCGAACATCTTCCGCCCCATCATGCGCTTGGCGTAATGGATCGGGATACGGCGCTGGCCGCGCTCCATGAAGACGATGAAGCCGAGCACGGCCACCATCAGGGCCAGGATGAACAGCAGGACGAAGAGCGTCATCTCGCCCGCGCTCATGAGCCGGAAGGTGTTGACCACAGCGGACGGCAGACCGGCCACGATGCCCGCGAAGATGATCAGCGAGATGCCGTTGCCGATGCCCTTGGCGGTGATGCGCTCACCCAACCACATGAGGAAGATGGTGCCGGCGGTCAGGGTGATCACGCTCATGAAGCGGAACATCCAACCCGGATCGACCACCACCGGCGCCCCGGTGGGGCTGGTCATGCTCTCCAGGCCCACGGCGATGCCGAGGCCCTGGACGAACGTGATGAGTACGGTTCCGTAGCGGGTGTACTCGGTGATCTTCTTGCGGCCCGCCTGTCCCTCTTCCTTGGACAGCCGTTTCAGTTCCGGGCTGACCACGGTGAGCAGCTGCAGGATGATGGACGCGGAGATGTACGGCATGATGCCCAGGGCGAAGATCGAGAGATTCTTCAGACCACCGCCCGAGAACATATCGAACAGGCCGAAGAGCGTGTTCTGAGCGCTGGCGAAGAACTCTCCCAGCGCCGCGCCGTCCACTCCGGGAACCGGAACGTGGATGCCCAGGCGATAAACGGCCAGCAACAGGAAGGTCCACCCGAGCTTCTTCTTCAGCTCGGGCAACCGCGCCAGATTTTCGACACCGGACAAGGCCACGTATGCGTCCCCTTACTTTCCTTCCAAGGAGTTGGCGGAACCGCCGGCCTTGGTGATCTTCTCAACGGCCGAGGCGCTGAAGCGATGGGCCTCGATGGTCACGGCCGAGGTCACTTCACCGTCGCCCAGAACCTTGACCGGGGCGCCCTGGCGGCACAGGCCGCGCTCGTAGATGTCGGCCAGCGTGATCTCGGACTTGCCCGGGAAGGCGACCACGAGCACGCCGACGTTCACGGCCTCATACTCGACCCGGAAGGGATTCTTGAAGCCGCGCTTGGGCAGGCGGCGCTGCAGGGGCATCTGACCGCCCTCGAAGCCCTTCTTGGACTTGCCGCCGGAGCGGGACAGCTGGCCCTTGTGCCCGCGGCCGGACGTGCCGCCCAGGCCGGAGCCGGGACCGCGGCCGACGCGCTTGCGGGTCTGGCGTTCCTCGGGGAAAGGATACAATTCGTGCAGATTCATGACTTGGACACCTCAACCAGGTGCTTCACGTTCTCGATCATGCCCGCCACGGCGGGCGTGTCCTTCAAAGTATTCTCCTGACGGATGCGCTTGAGCCCCAGGGCGGCCAGCGTCTTGCGCTGGGCCGGAGTGCAGCCGATCAGGCTTCTCACGAGCTTCACCTTGAACACGCGGATTCCCCTCTCAGGTCGTCGTTACTTGCGCGGAGTGACCAGTTCCTTGCCGCGCAGACCGGACACGTCGTCCGCGCTGCGCAGGGAGGCCAAGCCGGTGATGGTGGCGCGCAACACGTTGTGGGGGTTGTTCGTGCCGATGGCCTTGGTCAGGATATCGGACACGCCCACGGCCTCCATGACGGCGCGCACGGGGCCGCCGGCGATGATGCCGGTACCGCGGCTGGCGGGCTTCAGAAGCACCCGGCCCGCGCCGAAGCGGCCCAGGACCTCATAGGGCAGGGTCCCTTCCAGCACGGGGATGCGGATCATGGACTTCTTGGCCTTGTCGGACGCCTTGCGGATCGCCTCGGGGACCTCGTTGGCCTTGCCGAGACCGTAGCCGACCTTGCCCTGACCGTCGCCCACGACCACCAGGCAGCTGAAGCTGAAGCGTCGGCCGCCCTTGACGACCTTGGCCACGCGGTTCAGGTAGACGATCTTCTCAATCAGACCGGATTCGTTCTGTTCCACCATCGCGTCACACCCTCTAGAATTTGAGCCCGCCCTCGCGGGCGCCTTCGGCCAGGGCCTTGATGCGGCCGTGGTACAGATAGCCGTTGCGGTCGAAGACCACCATCTCGATGCCTCCGGCCAGAGCCTTGGCGGCTATGTCCTTGCCCACCTTGCCGGCGCACTCCAGATTCAGTTTCATCGACTCGCCCGCCTTGCCCAGAACCAGGGTGGAGGAACTCGCGAGAGTCCGCCCGGCGATGTCGTCGATGAGCTGCGCGTAGATTTGCCGGTTGGAGCGGAAGACCACCAAGCGGGGCCTCTCCGCGCTGCCGGAGATCTTCTTGCGGATGCGCACCTTGCGGCGGGCCCGCGATTCTTCCTTCGTCATCTTCATGGCTACGTCCTGCTTCCCGGGCCTTACTTGGCGCCGGACTTACCGGCCTTGCGGCGGATCTGCTCGTCCACGTACTTGATGCCCTTGCCTTTGTACGGCTCGGGCGGGCGCACGCGGCGCAGCTGAGCGGCGACCTCGCCGACGAGCTGCTTGTCCAGACCGGAAATGGTCAGCTTGTTTCCCTCGGCGGCGGCGTCGATGCCGGCGGGCAGGGGGTACTCCACCGGGTGGGAGTAGCCCACCGTGAGCACCACCTTCTTGCCCTGCACGGAAACCTTGTAGCCGACGCCGATGACCTCAAGGGCCTTCTGGAACCCGGCGGTCACGCCCTGGATGCAGTTGGCCAGCAGCGTGCGGCGCAGGCCGTGCTGGGCGTTGGCCAGCCGGGATTCGTCCGCGGGCGAGACGACGACCTGGCCGCCTTCGACCGCGTAGGTCACCAGGGGGTGCACCGGGGTGCTCAAGGCGCCCTTGGGGCCCTTCACGGAAACGGCCTCGGGGCCGATCTTCACCTCGACACCGGAAGGGATGTCGATGGGTTTCTTGCCTATACGGGACATGACCTACTCCCTCGCTACCAAATTTCGCAGATGAGCTCGCCGCCCAGATTGCCTTCGGCGGCCTTGCCCCCGGCCATCAGGCCCCGCGAGGTGGAGAGGATGCAGATGCCCAGGCCGTTCTGCACGCGCGGGATTTCGGACACCCCGACGTAGATGCGGCGACCGGGCTTGCTCACCTTCTTCAGACCCGAGATAAGGGGCTTGCCGTCGACATACTTGAGGGCCAGCTGCATGCTGGCGCCTTCAACGGAATAATCATCGATGTACCCTTCCTCCTTGAGGATTCCAGCGATGGAAACCTTCATCTTGGAGGCCGGAATCTCCACCTGGCGGTGATACGCCTGGTGGGCGTTCCGAATGCGGGTCAGCATGTCGGCGACGGGATCAACAACAGCCATTGTCTTCTCCTTGAGCGATTACCAGCTCGCCTTGCGCACGCCGGGAAGTTCGCCGGCGAGGGACTTGTTCCGGAAGCAGATACGGCAGATGCCGTAACGCCGAAGGAAGGCGCGGGAACGGCCGCAGATCGGGCACCGATTATAGGCGCGAGCCGAAAACTTGGGTTTGCGGCGAGCCTTGACTCTCAAACACGTCCTGGCCAAAGCCTTCTCCTCCTATTTTTTGAAGGGCATGCCCAGAAGGTCAAGAAGCATCTTGCCTTCCTTGTCCGTGGGGGCGGACGTGGCGATGGTCACGTTCATGCCCTTCACCCGCTCCACCTTGTCGATCTCGAGCTCCGGGAAGATGGTGTGTTCCCGGATGCCGAGGGTGAAGTTGCCGCGCCCGTCAAAGCCGCGATCCGGGATGCCGCGGAAGTCGCGCACCCGGGGCAGGGCGAAGTTGACGAGCTTATCCAGAAAATCCCACATCCGGTCGTGACGCAGGGTCACCCGGCAGCCCACGGCCATGCCCGTACGCAGCTTGAAGGCCGCGATGGACTTCTTGGCGCGGGTGATCACGGCGCGCTGGCCGGCGATCTTGGTCAGCTCCTCGACGGCATCCTCAATGAGCTTGTTGTTGATGCTCGCCTCGCCCAGGCCGATGTTCAGGGAGATCTTCTGGATCCGGGGGATCTCCATGGAGCTCTTGTAGCCGAACTCCTTCTTCAGGGCGGGCGCCACCTTTTCCGAATAGATCTGTTCCAGTCGAGTCATGGCAGCACCCTAGTCCACGGTCTCGTTGCACTTCTTGCAATAACGGACTTTCTTGCCGTCATTGTCCTTGTACCCGATCCGGGTGGCCTTGGCGCACGCGGTGCACACATAGGCCACGTTGGAGACATGGACCGGGGCCTCTTTCTCCACGATTCCGCCCGGCTGGTTCTTGTAGGGATTGGCCTTGGTGTGGCGGTGAATCTTGTTCACGCCCTCCACCAGCACGGCGTCCTTCTTCTTCAGAAGCTTGAGCACCTTGCCGATCTTTCCCTTGTCCTTGCCGGCCAGGATCATGACTTTGTCGTCTTTGCGAATCTTGGTGTTCATTGCCGGTTCCTCTTAGAGGACCTCAGGGGCGAGGGACACGATCTTCATGAAGTTCTTCTGACGAAGTTCCCTGGCCACGGGTCCGAAAATGCGCGTTCCCACCGGCTCGAGCTGGTTGTTCAGCAGGACGGCCGAGTTGCTGTCGAACTTGATGTAGGAGCCGTCGGCGCGCCCCACTTCCTTCTTGGTGCGGACGACCACGGCCTTCATGACCGCGCCCTTCTTCACCTTGGAATGCGGCATGGCTTCCTTCACGGAGACGACGATGATGTCACCCACGCTGGCGTAGCGGCGCTTGGAGCCGCCCAGGACCTTGATGCAGGCGACCTGCTTGGCCCCGGAATTGTCGGCCACGTCGAGTTTGCTCTCAACCTGGATCATAGTGCCACCCTATTGCGCCTTTTCGAGTATCTTCACCAGATGCCACCGCTTGCGGCGGGACAGCGGACGGGACTCGACGATCTCGACCTTGTCGCCGACGCCGCATTCGTTGGCCGGGTCGTGGGCCATGAACTTCTTCCTGCGGCGGATATACTTCTTGAACAGCGGATGCTTCACCAGGGTCTCGACCTGCACGACAATGGTCTTGTCGCCCTTGTCGCTGGCCACGACCCCTTCCAGGGTCCGCTTGTTGGTCTTGCTCAGCTCAGCCATGAACTTACGCCCCCGCGTTTCTTTCCCGCTGCACAGTGAGGATGCGGGCGATGGTTTTCTTCACGGTCGGAATGCGCTGGGTGTTCTCAAGCTGCGCCGTGGCGTGCTGGAAGCGCAGGTTGAACAGCTCCTTGCGGAACTCCCCGAGCTTCTCGCCCAGCTGCTTGTCGTCCAGGGCACGAATTTCCTTGCTCTTCATTATTCAGCCCCCTCCTTGACCACGATCACGGTCTTGATGGGCAGCTTGTAGCGCGCCAGGTTCAGGGCTTCCTTGGCCAGCGCCATGTCCACGCCCTTGACTTCATACAGCACGCGTCCGGGGCGGACGGGAGCCACCCAGCCCTCGGGCGCGCCCTTGCCGGAACCCATGCGGGTCTCGGCGGGCTTCTTGGTGATCGGCACGTCGGGGAAGACGCGGATCCAAATCTTACCGCCGCGCTTGATGTGGCGCATGATGGCGACACGGGCCGCCTCGATCTGCTGACTGGTCAGCTTCCCGGGCTCCAGGGCCTTCAGGCCCACCTCGCCGAAGGCGATGGTCGTGCCCCGGCCGGCCTGGCCCTTGATGCGGCCTTTCTGCCGCTTGCGGTATTTCACTTTCTTCGGAGCAAGCATTACTGTTCCACCTCTGCGTCAAGAATCTCGCCCTTGAAGATCCAGACCCTGACCCCGATGACGCCGTACGTGGTCTTGGCGATGGCGTAGCCGAAATCAATGTCGGCGCGCAGGGTGTGCAACGGCACGCGGCCGTCGCGGTACCACTCGGAGCGGGCGATTTCAGCACCGGCCAGACGGCCGGCGCAGGCCACCTTGATGCCCTCGGCCCCGAACTTGCGGGACAGGGACACGGTCCGTTTCATGGCGCGGCGGAAGGCCACGCGGCGCTCCAGCTGGAGCGCGATGCTCTCGGCCACGAGCTGGGCTTCCACCTCGGGACGCCGGATCTCGTTGACCTCGATCGTGAATTCGGTGTTGAACTTCTTGCGCAGGTCCTCGCGGAGCTTCTCGATCTCCACGCCCTTGCGGCCGATGACGATGCCCGGACGCGCGGTGTGGATGATAAGGCGCACCTTGCCGCCGGCGCGCTCGATCTCGATGCGCGCGATGCCGGCCTGGTACAGCTTTTCCTTGACGAACTTCCGCAGCTGATCGTCCTGCAGCACGAAGGCGGGATAGTCCTTGCGGCTGTACCAGCGCGACAGCCAGTTCTTGTTGTACCCCAGCCGGAACCCGTACGGATGAACTTTCTGGCCCATACCCCTACCCTACACTTCCTTCACGACGATGGTGATGTGGCTCGTGCGCTTCCGGATGCGGTAGGCGCGGCCCATGGCGCGCGGCATGATCCGCTTCCACATGGGGCCCTCGTTGACGAGCACGGTGTCCACAACCAGGGAGTCCACATCCACGCCGGGCAGTTGCTCGGCGTTGGCGATGGCCGAATACAGGACCTTGCTCAAGTAGCGGGCGGGCTTCTTGGGCGTGAACTTGAGAATGTTCAGGGCGTCCTCGACGGCCTTTCCCCGGATATTCTCAGCCACCAGACGGGTCTTGCGCGGGGAAACGCGCAAAAACTTGGCGACGGCTTTGGCTTCCATGTCAAACCCTCTTACTTGGCCTTGGTTTTCTTATCCGCGGCGTGGCCGAAGAAGGTCCGGGTGGGAGCGAACTCGCCGAGCTTGTGGCCCACCATGTTCTCCGTCACGAACACCGGAATGAACTTGCGTCCGTTGTGGACCGCGAAGGTCATCCCGACCATTTCGGGCACGATCGTGGACCGGCGGGACCAGGTCTTGATCACCCGGCGGTCCTTGTTCTCATTGGCCTTGACCACCTTCTTCTCGAGGTGGCTGTCCACAAAGGGACCTTTCTTCAACGATCTCGGCATGACGCGCTCCTACTTCTGCCCGCGGCGTTTCACGATGAGCTTGGAGGAAGTCTTCTTCCTGTTGCGGGTCTTGTAACCCTTCGTCGGCTTGCCCCAGGGAGTGGTGGGATGGCGACCGCCGGAACTCCGGCCCTCGCCGCCGCCCAGGGGGTGGTCGATGGGGTTCATGGCCACGCCGCGGACCTTGGGACGACGGCCGAGCCAGCGATTGCGGCCGGCCTTGCCCAGGCTCACCTTCTCATGGTGGATGTTGCCCACCTGGCCCACGGTGGCCACGCAGGTGGCGAGCACCTTGCGGACTTCACCCGAGGGCATGCGCAGCAGGGCGTAGGAGCCCTCCTTGGCGATGAGCTGGGCGTAGGCGCCGGCGGCGCGGCAGAACTGGCCGCCGCGGCCGGGGTGCAGCTCCACGTTGTGCACCACGGTGCCCACGGGGATGCGCGCCAGGAACAGCGCGTTGCCGGGCTTGATGTCCGCGCCCTCGCCGGAGACCACGGAGTCGCCCACGGTCAGGCCCAGGGGGGCCAGGATGTAGCGCTTCTCGCCGTCGGCATAGTGCAGCAGGGCGATGCGGGCGCTGCGGTTCGGGTCGTACTCGATGGCCGCCACCGTGGCCGGGACGTTGCGCTTGTCGCGCTTGAAATCCACCAGGCGGTACAGGCGCTTGTGGCCTCCGCCGCGACGGCGGGAGGTCAGCCTGCCGTAGCAGTTGCGCCCGGCCTTCTTACTCAGGCCCTCGACCAGAGACTTCTCGGGCGCCTTCTTGGTGATCTCCTCAAAGGTGGAGACCGTCTGGAACCGGCGGCCGGCGGAAGTGGGTTTGAGCTTGCGCACAGCCATCTCTAGACTCCCTCGAAGAACTCGATCTTGTCCCCGGCGGCCAGCTTGACGTAGGCCTTCTTGTACCCGGAGATGCGGCCGGTGGCGCGGCCGAAGCGGCTGCGCGCCAGGGACGCCTTCTTGACGATGTTCACGGCCTCGACCTTGACGTTGAACGCCTGCTCGACCGCCTTCTTGACCTCGATCTTGTTGGCCGAGGGATGAACAAAGAAAGCGACGCTGTTGGTCGCCTCCTTCGCGGCGGTGGCCTTCTCGGAAATGAGCGGCCGCAAAAGGATCTGCGTGTAGTCCATGGCTACTTCAACCTCTCCTGGACCTCGCGCGCCGCACTCTCGAGCAAAACCAGCTTCGGGTAGTACAACACGTCGTAAACATTGAGTTTATCGGCCTCAAGCACCTTAATGCCAGGAATATTCCTGGCCGAAAGAACGAGAGTGTTAGCAGGATCCTTGGAAACAATCAAGGCTTTTTCCAGCCCCAGGCTCTTGGCGACCTGGATGAAGCCCTTGGTCTTCACCTCGGGCAGGTCGATGGCGTTGACCACCATCAGGTTGTCGCCGGAAAGCCGCGATGTCAGCGCCATGCGCAGGGCCAAGCTGCGGATCTTCTTGTTCACCTTGAAGTCGTAGCTGCGCGGCTGGGGGCCGAAGAGGATGGCGCCGCCACGCCACAGGGGCGAACGGATGGTGCCCGCGCGGGCGCGGCCGGTGCCTTTCTGGCGCCAGGGCTTCTTGCCGCCGCCGCTGACCTGGCCGCGGGACTTGGCGGCATGGGTGCCGGCGCGCTTGGCGGCCAGATGGGCGCGGACCACAAGGTGCAGGATCTCGGGCCGGATCTCGACCTCGAAGATCTCCGGGGCCAGCTCCATGCTGCCCACTTCCTTCTTGTTCTGATCGAAAATGCTCACGGTAGCCATGGTCGTCCCCTCTAGCTGCTCTTGCGGATCATCACCAGGCCGTTGGCGGCGCCGGGCACCTGGCCCTTGACCAGGATGAGGTTGTCATCCGGGCGCACATCCACGACCTCGACGTTGAGAATGGTCACGCGGCGGTCGCCCATGTGGCCGGCCATGCGCTTGCCCTTGAAGACGCGGCTCGGCTCGGTGTTGGAGCCGATGGAGCCGGGCGAACGGTGCACCTTCTCCACGCCGTGGGACGCGGGCTTGCCGGCGAAGTTGTGGCGCTTCATGACGCCCTGGAAGCCCTTGCCGCGCGAACGGCCGGTGACCTTCACCTTCTCGCCGGGCTTGAACATGTCCACGGTGAGCTCCTGGCCCACCTCGTAGCCTTCAACGCTTTCCAGGGGGAATTCGCGCTGATGGCGGAAGAAGCCCTTGCCGGCCTTGGCCTGGTGGCCCTTGATCGGCTTATTCACGCGGCGCTCCGGCATGTCGCCGAAGGCCACCTGGAGGGCCTCGTAGCCTTCCTTGTCGGTCTTTTTGATCTGAGTGATCGGGCAAGGCCCGGCGGTGATCACGGTCACGGGAACGACGCTGCCGTCGTTGCCGAAGATCCGGGTCATGCCCACCTTACGCCCGAGGATTCCAAGCGTCTTGGCCATGGCGGTGTCTCCTACAACTTGATTTCGACGTCCACGCCGGCCGGCAGGGACAGCTTACCCAGCGCGTCCACGGTCTGCTGGGTGGGCTCCAGGATGTCCAGAAGGCGCTTGTGGATGCGCATCTCGAACTGCTCGCGGGACTTCTTGTCCACGTGCACCGACCGCTGAACCGTGGTGATGTGCCGGTCGGTGGGCAGCGGAATGGGCCCGGCGACGGCCGCCCCGGTATTGCGCGCGGTGTCCACTATTTCGGTCACCGCCTTGTCCAGGATGCGGTAGTCGTAGGCCTTGAGCTTGATTCTGATGCGATCGCTCGTCATGGAAGCCATATACAATCTCCTAGCGATTTCGCGACGTTGCATCCAACGGCGCGTTGCGGAGTGCCTTCGCCCTGAGCGAAAAGCGGCTCATGGGCTTAATCTTACTCTCCCAACTCTGTCAAGGAAAACCTTTCCAGAGTCACTTCTTCTTGATGACCTCTTCGGCGATGCTCGCGGGCACCTGCTCGTAGTGGTCGAACTGCATGGTGAAGGTGGCCCGGCCCTGAGTCTTGGACCGCAGGTCCGTGGCGTACCCGAACATGGTGGACAGCGGCACGTTGGCCTTGATTACCTGGGCGTTGGCCCGGGCCTCAAGGTTGCTCACGCGGCCGCGACGACCGTTCAGGTCGCCCATCACGTCGCCCAGGTATTCCTCGGGCGTGACGACCTCGACACCCATGATCGGCTCCAGCAGCGCCGGGGCGGCCTTGTTGCAGGCCTCCTTGATGGCCATGGAGCCGCAGACGTAGAACGCCTGCTCGCTGGAGTCCACGTCGTGGAACGAACCGAACACCAGCTTGGCCCGCACGTCGACCATGGGGAACCCGGCGAGGACGCCGTTCTTCAGGGCGTCCTGGATGCCGCGGTCCACGGCGGGGATGTATTCCTTAGGGATGATGCCGCCCTTGATCTCGTCCACGAACTCGTAGCCGCCGTCGCTCTTGGGTTCGACCTCGAGCACCACGTGGGCGTACTGGCCGCGGCCGCCGGTCTGCTTGACGTGCCGCACGTCCACCTTCACCGGCTTGGTGATGGTTTCGCGGTAGGCCACGCGGGGCGCGCCCACGTTGGCGTTCACGTTGAACTCGCGCAGCAGGCGGTCGACGATGATCTCCAGGTGCAGCTCACCCATGCCGGCGATGAGCGTCTGGCCGGTCTCCTCGTCGCCCTTGACCCGGAAGGAGGGGTCCTCCTTGGTCAGCTTGGCCAGGCTCTGGGAGAGCAGGTCGCGGTCGGCCTTGGTCTTGGGCTCGATGGCCACTTCGATGACCGGATCGGGGATGTCCAGGGACTCCAGCATGACCGGCAGCTTGAGGTCGGCCAGGGTGTCGCCGGTGGAGACGGTCTTCAGGCCCACGGCGGCGACGATGTCGCCCGCATAGGCCTCCTTGATCTCCTCACGCTTGTTGGCGTGCATCTTGAGCAGGCGGCCGATGCGCTCCTTCTTGCCGGAGGCCGAGTTGACCACCGTGGCGCCGGATTCGATGCGGCCGGAGTAGAGGCGCAGGAAGGTCAGGTGGCCGACGAAGGGGTCGGTCATGAGCTTGAAGGCCAGGGCCGCCAGGGGCTTCTCGTCCTCGCAGGGACACAGGACCTCTTCGCCGGTGTCGGCATGCGTGCCGGTCATGACCTCGACGTCCAGGGGCGACGGGAGGTAGTCCACCACGGCGTCCAGCAGGGGCTGCACGCCCTTGTTGCGGAAGGCCGTGCCGCAGACCACCGGACAGATCTTCAGGCCGACGGTGGCCTTGCGCACGCCGAGCTTGATGTCTTCGGGAGTGAGCTCTTCGCCGCCCAGGTACTTCTCCAGCAGGGCCTCGTCTTCCTCGGCCACCGCGTCGATCAGCTCCTGGCGGTACTTGTCGTACTGGGCCTGCATGTCCGCCGGCACGTCCGCGACGGTGAACTCCATGCCCAGGCTCTCCGGCTTGTCATAGATGATGGCCTTGCCCGAGAGCAGGTCCACGATGCCGATGAAGTCGTCCTCGCTGCCGATGGGCAGCTGCAGGGCCACGGGCTTGGCGCCCAGGCGGTCCTTGATCATGTCCATGCAGCGGTAGAAGTCCGCGCCCACCCGGTCCATCTTGTTCACGAAGGCCATGCGCGGGACGCGGTAGCGGTCGGCCTGGCGCCAGACCGTCTCGGACTGCGGCTGCACGCCGGACACTGCGTCGAACACGGCCACGGCGCCGTCCAGGACGCGCAGGGAACGCTCCACCTCCATGGTGAAGTCCACGTGGCCGGGGGTGTCGATGATGTTGATGCGGTAGTCCTTCCAGAAGCAGGTGGTGGCGGCGGAAGTGATGGTGATGCCGCGTTCCTGTTCCTGAACCATCCAGTCCATGGTGGCCGCGCCGTCATGGACCTCGCCGATCTTGTGCGACACCCCGGTGTAGAACAGGATGCGCTCAGTCGTGGTCGTCTTGCCGGCATCGATGTGGGCCATGATGCCGATGTTGCGCTGCTTCTCGCGTTGAACCTGTCTGGGCACGGTGAACCTCGAATACTACCAGCGGTAGTGGGCGAAGGCTTTGTTGGCCTCGGCCATCTTGTGGACGTCTTCGCGCTTTTTCACGGCGCCGCCACGGTTGTTGAAGGCGTCGACCAGCTCACCGGAAAGACGGGCGACCATGCCCTTCTCGCCGCGCCCACGGGCGTAGTTGATGAGCCAACGGATGGCCAGGGCGATCTGGCGGTCGGGACGGACTTCGACGGGCACCTGGTAGGTGGCGCCGCCCACGCGGCGGGACTTGACCTCCACGTAGGGCTTCACGTTGTCCACGGCCTTCTCGAACGCCTTGAGGGCGTCCTCGTTGGCCTTTTCACCAAGGTTGTCCAGAGCCTGGTAGAAAATACGCTCCGCCGTGCTCTTCTTGCCCTGGAGCATGAGGCGGTTGATGAACTTGGCGGCGAGACGGCTGCCGTAGACAGGATCAGGAAGGACGTGGCGCTTGGCCACGGGACCTTTGCGGGGCATTCTGGTGCTCCTTGAATATTGGCCGGGAGGACATTATTTCGGGGCCCCTCCCCTACTTTGTCGTCGCTTCCCGGGCGTGGAAAAACGAAAAAGCTACTTCGGACGCTTGGCGCCGTACTTGGAACGGCTCTGACGACGGTCAGCGACGCCGGCGGTGTCCAGGGTGCCGCGCACGATGTGGTACCGCACGCCGGGCAGGTCCTTGACGCGGCCGCCGCGGATCAGGACCACGGAGTGCTCCTGAAGGTTGTGGCCCTCGCCCGGAATGTAGGCGGTGACCTCGATGCCGTTGGTCAGGCGCACGCGGGCGACCTTGCGCAGGGCCGAGTTCGGCTTTTTGGGCGTGGTCGTATACACGCGGGTGCACACGCCGCGGCGCTGGGGACACTCAAGCAGCGCGGGGGTCTTCTTGCGCTTGAGGATCTGCTTGCGCTCGTGGCGAATCAACTGGTTGATGGTGGGCATGCATCCTCCACTAAATGATAAAATAACCTACAAAGAGGCGGGAATGTAGCTCCATTCCCGCCCCTTGTCAAGGGCTTCTCCCCCGGGCTGTTCCGGGGATGCTGCGCGGGGCCGGGGACCACCCCCGCCCACGCGGAAAAACCGCGGAACGGGGCGGGCCGAAGCCCGCCCCGACGATTCCGCTATTGCTCCTGGTCCACGAGCAGGGGGTTGTCCTCCAGCTCCTCCAGGAACTTATCCGGCCGCTCCGGCTGCTCGGGCACGGAGATTTCGGCTTCCACGTAAGGACGGTAGCCGGTGCCCGCCGGGATGAGGCGGCCGACGATGACGTTCTCCTTGAGGCCCCTCAGGGAGTCGGCCTTGCCCTGCAGGGAGGCCTCGGTCAGGACCTTGGTGGTTTCCTGGAAGGAGGCCGCGGAGATGAACGAGTCCGTGGACAGGGAGGCCTGGGTGATGCCGAGCACCAGGGTCTCGGCCGTGGCGGGCTTGAGGCCCTTGACCAGGGCGGCCTGGTTCTCCTCCATGAAGCGCTGCTTGTCCACCTGCTCGCCCACGAGGAAGCCCGTGTCGCCCGGATCAAGGATGCTCACCTTCTTGAGCATCTGGCGCACGATGACCTCGATGTGCTTGTCGTTGATGTTCACGCCCTGGAAGCGGTAGACGTCCTGGATCTCCTCCACGAGGTAGCGGGCCAGGGCCTTCTCGCCCTTGATCTTGAGGATGTCGTGCAGGTCCGGGTAGCCCTCGGTGAGCTGGTCGCCGGCGTTCACGAAGTCCCCTTCCTGGGCCGTGATGTGCTTGCCCTTGGGGATGAGGTATTCCTTGGGCTCGCCGGTCTCGGGGGTGACCACGATCTTTCGCTTGCCCTTGGTCTCCGGGCCGAAGGCCACGGTGCCGTCGATCTCCGAGACCACGGCCAGCTCCTTGGGCTTGCGCACCTCGAAGAGCTCGGCCACGCGCGGGAGACCGCCGACGATGTCCTTGGTCTTGGAGGATTCGCGGGGCTTGCGGGCGATGATGTCGCCGGCGCTGATCGTATCGCCGTCCTTGACCATGAGGATCGCGCCCACGGGCATGGGGAACACGGCCGTGCTGGCGCTGCCGGGACGGGTCACGGGCTTGCCCTTCGCGTCCACGATGGACAGCGAGGGACGGAAGCTCGTGGTGCGGTATTCCATGATGGTGTAGGTGGCCCGCTGGGTCACCTCGTCCACGCGCTCCTGGAAGGTCTTGCCCTCGATGATGTCGGTGAACTTCACCGTGCCCGTCACGTCCGAGACGAAGGGCTCGTTGAAGGGGTCCCACTCGGCGATGGGCGTGCTCTTCTTCACGGCCTGGCCCTCGCTGACCAGCAGGCGGGCGCCGGAAGGCAGGACGTACTTCTCGCGTTCGCGGCCCTGCTCGTCCACCACGGCCACCTGGCAGCTCTTGCCGAGCACCAGCTGGTGGCCTTCGGTGTTCGTGACCGTGCGCATGCGCGAGAAGGTGATCCGGCCCTGGTGCTGCGTCTCGATGCTCGACTGCTCGATGACGCGGCTGGCCGTACCGCCGATGTGGAACGTGCGCATGGTCAGCTGGGTGCCGGGCTCGCCGATGGACTGGGCGGCGATGATGCCGACCGTCTCGCCCACATTGACCAGGTGCCCGCGGGCCAGGTCGCGGCCGTAGCACATGGCGCAGACGCCGTGGGTGCTCTTGCAGGTAAGGCCCGAGCGGATGACCACCGTGTTCACGCCCGCCGTGTCCAGCTTGGCCGCGTAGTTCTCGTCGATGAGGGTGTTGCCGGGGACGAGGATCTCGCCCGTCTCCTCGTCATAGACGTCGAACATGGTGATCCGGCCCAGTACGCGCTCGGCCAGGCGCTGCTTGATCTCGCCGCCCTTGATGTAGTGGCCGATCTCCAGGCCGTCCACGGTGCCGCAGTCGATCTCCGAGACGGTCACGTCCTGGACCACGTCCACCAGGCGACGGGTCAGGTAGCCGGAGTTGGCCGTCTTGAGCGCGGTGTCGGCCAAGCCCTTGCGCGCGCCGTGCGTGGAGATGAAGTACTGCAGAACCGAGAGGCCCTCGCGGAAGGAGGCCGTGATGGGCGTCTCGATGATCTCGCCGGAGGGCTTGGCCATGAGGCCGCGCATGCCGGCCAGCTGGCGCATCTGGTCCTGGTTGCCTCGGGCGCCGGAGGTGGCCATCATGTAGATCGGGTTGAAGCTGGCGTTGACCTCTTCCTTGCCCGATTTGGCGTCGCGGACCACGTCCGTGGACATCTCCTTCATCATCTCCGTGGAGACGTCGTTGGTGACCTTGGTCCAGACGTCCACGACCTTGTTGTACTTCTCCGTGCGGGTGATGATGCCGTCGCGGTACTGGCTCTCGATGTCCGTGACCTCGCGGTTGGCGTCGTCCAGCAGGGTGGCCTTGCGGTCCGGGATCTTGAGGTCCTTGACGCCGATGGAGACGCCCGCCCGGGTGGCGAACTCGTAGCCCAGGGCCTTGAGCCGGTCGCAGAGGATGACCGTGGCCTTGGTGCCCGCGCTGCGGTAGGCGTCGGAGACGAGGCGGCCGATGTTCTTCTTGTTCAGGACCGTGTTCACGGCCTCGAAGGGCATCTGGTCCGGCAGGATCTCCCCGGCGATGACGCGGCCGGTGGTGGTCTCGATGAGCTTGTCCTCGATGCGGCACTTGATCCGCGCGTGCAGGCCCAGGATGCCCGCGTTGTGCGCGGCGATGACCTCCCAGGGCGCGGTGAAGACCATGCCCTCGCCCCGCTCGAAGCTGCGGGCCGTGGTCAGGTAGTACAGACCGAGCACGATGTCCTGGCTCGGGTTGATGATCGGCTGGCCGTTGGCCGGCGAGAGGATGTTGTTGGAGCTCATCATGAGCACCCGGCACTCGATCTGCGCCTCCACGGACAGGGGCACGTGCACGGCCATCTGGTCGCCGTCGAAGTCGGCGTTGTAGGCCGAGCAGACCAGCGGGTGAAGCTGGATGGCCTTGCCCTCGACGAGCAGCGGCTCGAAGGACTGGATGCCCAGGCGGTGCAGGGTCGGGGCGCGGTTGAGCATGATCGGGTACTCGCGGACCACGTCCTCGAGGATGTCCCAGACCACCAGGTCCTCGCGCTCGACCATCTTCTTGGCGCTCTTGATGGTCGTGGCGATCTCGCGGCGTTCCAACTCGGCGTAGATGAACGGCTTGAACAGCTCCAGGGCCATCTTCTTGGGCAGGCCGCACTGGTGGAGCTTGAGGCTCGGGCCGACCACGATGACCGAACGGCCGGAGTAGTCCACGCGCTTGCCGAGCAAGTTCTGGCGGAAGCGGCCCTGCTTGCCCTTGATCATGTCGGACAGGGACTTCAGCGGACGGCCGTTGGTGCCGGTGATGGCCCGGCCGCGGCGGCCGTTGTCGAACAGGGCGTCGACGGCCTCCTGCAGCATCCGCTTCTCGTTGCGGATGATGATCTCGGGCGCGCCCAGCTCGATGAGCCGCTTCAACCGGTTGTTGCGGTTGATGACGCGGCGGTAGAGGTCGTTCAGGTCCGAGGTGGCGAAGCGGCCGCCGTCCAGGGGGACCAGGGGACGCAGCTCGGGCGGAATGACCGGGATGACCTCCATGATCATCCACTCCGGCCGGTTCCCGGACTCCAGGAAGGCCTCCACGATCTTCAGCCGCTTGGTGAGCTTCTTCTTCTTGGTCTGGGAGCGGGTGCTCTGGGACTCGTCGCGCAGTTCGACGCGCAGGGCCTCCAGGTCGATGGCCTCCAGGAGCTTGCGGATGCTCTCGGCGCCCATGCCCACCGTGATGGCGTCCTCGCCGTAGTGGTCGATGACCTGCAGGTACTGGTCCTCGGAGATCACCTGGAGCCGCTTGAGCGGGGTGTCGCCCGGCTCAAGCACGATGTAGGAGTCGAAGTAGAGCACCTTCTCCAGGTCGGCCATGGTGATGTCGAGCAGGGTGCCGATCTTGGAGGGCAGGGTCTTCAGGAACCAGATGTGGGCCACGGGCGCGGCCAGCTCGATGTGGCCCATGCGCTCGCGGCGCACCTTGGAGGCGATGACCTCGACGCCGCACTTCTCGCAGACGATGCCGCGGTGCTTCATGCGCTTGTACTTGCCGCAGTTGCACTCGTAGTCCTTCACCGGGCCGAAGATCTTGGCGCAGAACAGGCCGTCGCGCTCCGGCTTGAAGGTGCGGTAGTTGATGGTCTCCGGCTTCTTGACCTCGCCGAAGCTCCACTCCCGGATCTTCTCCGGGGAGGCGATGGAGATCTGGATGGCTTTCAAGTTACGGCCCACCAGCGTGGTAGCCGGCGATCCCCGCAGACTGAACAGATCGTCCAAGGTCATGGAATTCCCTCGTCTGTAATATGTTGCTCAATGCGCCCGGCCCCGAAGGGCCGGGTTCCGCCCGCTCGTCGTCCGTCCCTAGAGGGCCGGGCGCGGCGCCGGTTGAAGCTTCTTCATCTTCTCGTCCTGGATCAGATTCACGTCCAGGCCCAGGGACATGAGCTCCTTGACCAGGACGTTGAAGGACTCGGGCAGACCGGCTTCCAGGAAGTTGTCGCCCTTGACGATCTTCTCGTACATCTTCACGCGTCCGGCCACATCGTCGGACTTGACCGTGAGGAACTCCTGCAGCAGGTAGGCGGCGCCGTAGGCCTCCAGGGCCCAGACTTCCATCTCGCCCAGGCGCTGGCCGCCGAACTGGGCCTTGCCGCCCAGGGGCTGCTGCGTGACCAGGGAGTAAGGACCGGTGCTGCGGGCGTGGATCTTCTCGTCGACCAGGTGGTGGAGCTTCATCATGTACATGACGCCCACCGTGACCCGGTTGTGGAAGGGCTCGCCGGTGCGGCCGTCGTAGAGCACGACCTTGCCGTCGTCGGGCAGGCCGGCCTTGGTCAGCCAGCCCCAGATCTCCTCCTCGGAGGCGCCGTCGAACACCGGGGTCTTGGCGACCACGCCGTTTTTCAGCTTGCGCACGGACTGGGAGAACTCCTCGTCGTTCATGGAGTCCACCAGGGCGCTGATCTCCGGGGAGTCGAACACGGTCTTCACGTCCTGGCGGATCTTCTTGTAGACCTCGCCGTCCTCGATCATCTGGCTCAGCTGGCGGCCGAGCTCAAGACCGGCCCAGCCGAGGTGAGTCTCCATGATCTGGCCGATGTTCATGCGCGAGGGCACGCCCAGGGGGTTGAGCACGATGTCCACGGGCTTGCCGTTGGCGAAGAAGGGCATGTCCTCCTCGGGCAGGATGCAGGACACGACGCCCTTGTTGCCGTGGCGTCCGGCCATCTTGTCGCCCACCGAGAGCTTGCGCTTCACGGCCACGTAGACCTTGACCATCTTGATCACGCCGGGGGGCAGGTCGTCGCCCTCGGTGACCTTCTCGCGCTTCACGTCGTAGACGGTCTTGATGTATTTCACCTGGCGGTCGTAGTCGGCCAGGATGTTCTTCACCGCCTCGTTGGCCTCCTTGTCCTTGAACATGCCGGCCAGCTTCTTCAGCGGAATCTCGAAGAGCACCTCGCGGGTCATGGGCTTGCCCGCGGCCAGCAGCACCTCGCCCTTCTTCTTGCCGGGCAGGGCCTGGTCCACGGCCTTCCCCTCCACCGAGAGCCAGGCCTTTTCCCGGCACTGGTCGGTGAGGGCCGCGATGTGCTTGAGCTCCTTCATGTCGAACTTATCCAGTTCGTAACGCTCGATCTCCTGGGTGCGCTCGTCCTTCTCGCCCGAGCGCCGGTTGAAGACCTTCACGTCCACGATGGTGCCCTCGATTCCCGGCGGAACCTTGAGAGAGGTGTTCTTCACGTCGCGCGCCTTGTCGCCGAAGATGGCGCGCAGGAGCTTTTCCTCGGGGGTGAGCTGAGTCTCGCCCTTGGGCGTGATCTTGCCGACCAGGATGTCGTCGGCCTTGACCCGGGCGCCCAGGCGGATGATGCCGCACTCGTCGAGGTTGCGGAGCATCTCCTCGGAGACGTTGGAGATGTCCCGGGTGATCTCCTCGGGGCCGAGCTTGGTGTCGCGGGCCACCACCTCGAATTCCTCGATGTGGATGGAGGTGAAGGTGTCCTCCTTCACCGTGCGCTCGGAGATGAGGATCGAGTCTTCGTAGTTGTAGCCGCACCAGGGCATGAAGGCCACCAGGAGGTTCTTGCCCAGGGCCAGCTCGCCGTCCCGGATGGCCGGGCCGTCGGCGAGCACGTCGCCCTTGCGTACCCGCTGGCCCAGGCCCACGCGGGGCACCTGGCCGAAGCAGGAGTTCTGGTTGGACTTGTGCCACTTGAGCAGCTCGTAGTGCACCGCGCCGCCGCTGTTCGGGGCCACGTTGCCGTCGTAGTCCACGATGATCCGCTCGGCGTCGGCGTAATGGATCACGCCGTCGTTGGCGGCCAGGAGACAGGCCCCGGAGTCGCGGGCCACGTCGGACTCCACGCCGGTGCCCACCAGGGGCTGCTCGGCGCGCAGCAGGGGCACGGCCTGGCGCTGCATGTTCGAACCCATGAGGGCGCGGTTGGCGTCGTCGTGCTCCAGGAAGGGGATCAGGGCGGCGGACACCGACACGATCTGGCTCGGGCTGATGTCCTGGAGCGTCACCTCGGTGCTCGGGACCATCGACACCTCGCCCTCGGTGCGGGCGGTGATGATGTCGTGGACGAAGCTGCCGTCGGCGTTCAGCTCCACGCTGGCCTGGGCCACCACGTGGTCGGCCTCGCGGGAGGCGTCCAGGTAGACCACGTCGTTGGTGACCTTGTTGTCCGTGACCACCCGGAAGGGCGTTTCGATGAAGCCGAAGTCGTTCACCTTGGCGAAGGTGGTCAGGGAGACGATGAGGCCGATGTTCGGACCTTCCGGCGTCTCGATGGGGCAGATGCGGCCGTAGTGGCTGGCGTGCACGTCGCGCACTTCGAAGCCCGCGCGCTCACGGGTCAGGCCGCCGGGGCCCAGGGCCGAGAGGCGGCGTTTGTGGGTGACCTCGGAGAGCGGGTTGGTCTGGTCCATGAACTGCGAGAGCTGGGAGGTTCCGAAGAACTCCTTGAGCACCGCGGCCACGGGCTTGGGGTTGATGAGGTCGTGGGGCATGAGCGTGGCCACTTCCTGCAGGCTCATGCGCTCCTTGATGGCCCGCTCCATGCGCACCAGGCCGATGCGGTACTGGTTCTCCACCAGCTCGCCCACGGGCCGCACGCGGCGGTTGCCCAGGTGGTCGATGTCATCGGCCGGGCCGTGGGAGTCCTTGAGCTTGGTGAGCATCTTGATGGCCTTGAGGATGTCCTCGTTGGTCAAGGTGCGCAGCTCGATGGACTGGTCCAGGCCCAGGCGGGAGTTCAGCTTGTAGCGGCCGACGCTGGAGAGGTCGTAGTAGTCGGCGCTGCGGAAGAGGTTCTCGAAGAAGCTGGCCGCGATCTCCGGGGTGGGCGGCGAGCTGGGGCGCAGGCGCTTGTATATCTCGATCTGGGCGCTCTCCAGGTCCGTGGTCTTGTCCAGGAGCAGCGTGTCGCGGATGGAGGAGGACACGTCCATGCCCTTGGTGTGGAGCACGGAGAACTCCGTCACCCCGGCGGCGCGCAGCTTCTCGATGAGGTCGGCGTTCAGCTCGTCGGCGGCCGAGGCCAGGACCTCGCCGGTCTTGGCGTCGGTCAGGTCGCGGGCCAGGAACAGGCCGAGCACGGAGGCCGGGTCCACCTCCAGGCGGGTGATGCCGTCGCGGACCATGCGCCGCCAGGCGGCCTTGGTGATGGCCTGGCCCTTCTTCACCAGGACCTTGTCCGAGCCCTGGACGTCGGCGTAGGCGTCCTCCTTGCGGTACTGCTCCTCGCGCACGGCGCGGAAGAGCTGCTCGCCCTCGAAGGAGTAGTCCTCGGTCTCGTAGAAGTAGTCCAGGATGTCGGCCTTGGACATGCCCATGGCCTTGAGCAGGATCGTGGCGGGCATCTTCCGGCGGCGGTCGATGCGCACGTAGAGGATGTCCTTGTGGTCGAAGTCGAAGTCCAGCCAGGAGCCGCGCATGGGGATGATGCGGCAGGAATAGAGGACCTTGCGGCTGGAGTGGGACTTGCCGGAGTCGTGCTCGAAGATGATGCCGGGCGAGCGCTGGAGCTGGTTGACGATGACCCGCTCGGTGCCGTTGATGATGAAGGTGCCCTTCTCGGTCATGAGCGGCAGCGTGCCGAAATAGATCTCCTGCTCCTTGATGTCGCGGATGGTGCGGTTCCCCGACTCCTCGTCCACGTCATAGACCACGAGCCGGACCTTGATGCGGATGGGCGCCTCGTATGTCAGGCCCTTGGAGATGCACTCCGGCATGTCGTACTTGGGCTCGCCGATCTCGTAGCTCACGTACTCGAGGCTGGCCGTCTTGTTGAAATCCTCGATGGGGAAAACCGAGCGGAAAACGCCCTCCAGGCCGTAGTCTCCGCGACTGGCCGGGGCTTCTTCCAACTGGAGAAACCGCTGGTAGGAGTCCGTCTGGAGCTCCAACAGGTGGGGGGTGGTCAACGCATCCGCAATCTTGCCGAATCTTTTTCTGAGCTGACCCATTGTACCCTCATCGTTCTGAGAAGGTTATAGGTGTGAAACCTGGATTCGGGCCCATGGCCCTGGCCCTCGGCGGCCGGATCAAAGACTTCTGGCGCGGGCTGTGCGCGTCGCGGCGGGGCTGCGCCCGCGCCGGTTGCCGGTTCTCGCGGCCCGGAGGACCCGCCGAAGCGGGCGTTCCCCCTGGCCGAGCCGCGTTGCCAGAGGGATTCGCGAAAACACTTCGCAAGAGTCAATGAGCAGAAAACGCAAAATGGCACAGAGGGCGCAATCCCACACCGGGGATTGCGCCCCTTGTTCCTTTCGAACCTGACGGGCTGAAATTATTACTTAATTTCAACCTTGGCGCCGGCCTCCTCAAGCTGCTTCTTGGCCTCGTCGGCCTCAGCCTTGGAAACGCCTTCCTTGACCGGCTTCGGGGCCTCGTCGACCACGGCCTTGGCTTCCTTCAGGCCCAGGCCGGTGAGGGCGCGCACGACCTTGATGACGCCGATCTTGTTGTCGCCGGAGGCGGCCAGGATGACGTCGAACTCGGTCTTCTCCTCGGCGGCCTCGGCCGGAGCGGCGGCGGCCGGAGCGGCGGCGAAGGCGGCCACCGGAGCGGCGGCGGAAACGCCGAACTTCTCCTCGAGCTCCTTGATGAACTCGGAGAGCTCGAGCACGGTCATGTTGGCGATGAACTCAACAACCTGTTCTTTGGTCACGGACATGATCTTCTTCCTCCTGGGAAATTGATTCCGCTTTCTCGCGGCGGTGTTAGGCTGCGGCTTCCTTCTTGTCCTTGATGGCGTTCAAGGCATAGAGGCAGTTGCGCAGCAGGTTCGCGAACAGGCCCACGAAGTTGGTGGGCACGGCATTCATGGTGCCGAGGACCCGCGCCAACAGTTCGGGCTTGCTCGGAAGCTTGGCAAGCTCATTTACGCCGTCCGCGTCAAGAAACTTTCCTTCAAGGCTGCCGAAACGCATTTCGAACTTTTTGCTCGTCTTGGCGAAATCGGACAGGGCCTTGGCCATGGCCACGGGGTCATCATACCCCAGGGCGACGGCGCAGTTTTCCTTGAAGTACTGCTCAAGGACAACGTGGGACGTGTCCTTGAGAGCCAACCGGGCCAGGGTGTTCTTGACGACTTGGTAATCGACGCCGGCTTCGCGGAGCTTCACGCGGAGGTTGGTGACCTCCTCCACGGTCATGCCCTTGAAGTCGGTGACGACGGCAATGCTTGCCCGACCAGCCTTCTCGCGAAGGGCCTCAATGATCTGGGCTTTTTCTTGCCTGTTCATCAACACTCCTCGTCGTTGGGCCCGGAAAGCAGGTCAAAGCGTGTCTCGGCAGGATGTTTAAGGGCGAACCCGCCTGCTGTCTTCGACTCAACTTCCCGTGCGTATTCGAGCCTCCCTTCCCGATGCCATGAACACCGTTCCGGGAGGCCGTTTGCCATTTGTGCGTCCTAGCCTTCCAGGAACTTGCGGATGCTCAGGGGGTCCACCTTCACGCCGGGGCCCATGGTCGTGGCCACGGCCATCCCCTTCATGTAGGTGCCCTTCGCGCTGGAGGGCTTGAGCCGATTGACGGTGTCCAGCAGGGCCTTCAGGTTCTCCAAGAGCTTCTCGGGACCGAAGGAGACCTTGCCGATGGGGGCGTGCAGCACGCCCGCCTTGTCCACCTTGAACTCGACCTTGCCGGCCTTGAGCTCGCGAACGGCCTTGCCGATCTCGAAGGTCACGGTGCCGGTCTTGGCGTTGGGCATCAGTCCGCGGGGACCGAGCACCCGGCCGATCTGGCCCACCAGGGCCATCATGTCCGGGGTGGCCACGGCCTTGTCGAACTCGAGCCAGCCGCCCTTGATCTTCTCCAGAAGGTCCTCGGCGCCGGCGATGTCGGCTCCGGCCTCCTTGGCCTCGGCCTCCTTGTCACCCTTGCAGAAGGCGGCCACGCGGACGGTCTTGCCCAAGCCGTTGGGCAGGCTCACGGCGCCGCGCACCATCTGGTCGGAGTACTTGGGGTCGACCCCCAGGTTGATGGCCACGTCCACTGTCTCGTCGAACTTGGCGAAGGCCTTGGTCACGGCCATCTTGAGGGCCTCGTCGACCTGAAACTTCTGCGTCAGGTCGGCGCCCTCGACGGCCTTGCGGTATTTCTTTCCATGTGCCATGGCAACGTCCCTCTCTAGGCTATTTCAATGCCCATGCTGCGGGCGGTTCCCATGACGCTGCGCTTGGCGGCCTCGACGTCGTTGGCGGTGAGGTCGGGCAGCTTGAGCTTGGCGATCTCCTCCACCTGGGCCATGGTCACCTTGCCGACCTTGTCCTTGTTGGGGGTCCCCGAACCCTTGTCCAGCTTGGCCGCCTTCAGCAGCAGCACCGAGGCCGGAGGGGTCTTGGTGATGAAGGTGAAGGAGCGGTCGGCGTAGACGGTGATGATCACGGGAATGATCATCCCCTTCTGGTCCTGGGTCTTGGCATTGAAGGCCTTGCAGAACTCCATGATGTTCACGCCGTGCTGGCCCAGGGCAGGGCCGACCGGCGGAGACGGATTGGCGGCGCCAGCGGGGATCTGCAGTTTGATCTTGCCGGTAATCTTCTTGGCCATTGTATTGTACCTCGAACGGACCCGCGCGGGGCGGAGTCCGCCTTATCCTTTCGTCACCTGAACGAAGTCAAGCTCCACCGGGGTCTGGCGACCGAAGATGGACACCGCCACGCGCAGCTTGCCCTTGTCGTAGTTGACGTCCTCCACGACGCCGTTGAACCCGCCGAAGGGCCCGTCGATGACCCGGACCTCGTCCCCTCTCTCGAAGTGGAACTTGGGCCTGGGCTGCTCCTGACGCGTCTCCATCATGGCCAGAATGGCCTCGGCCTCGCTGTCGCGCATGGGCGTGGGGCGGTTCTTGCCGCCCACGAACCCCGTGACGCGGGGGATGGACTGGATCAGGTGCCAGGACTCGTCGCTCAGCACCATCTTGAGCATGACGTAGCCGGGGTAGAACTTGCGGGTGGAGGTCCGCTTCTCCCCCTTGACCATTTCCACGACCTTTTCGGTGGGCATGACCACTTCCTTGATCTGGCCGTGGTCCTGTCCGGTCCGCATCATCTCGCGGATGGTCTGCTCGACGCGGTGCTCGAAGCCGGAATACGTATGGACGATATACCAGCGGGCACGCTGCTCGGTCTGTGTGCTGTCGACAATGTCGCTCATCGGATGCCTACACTCGGGTCACTAGGACAAAATCGCCTCTATGATCTTGGAGAATCCCAGGTCAACGATTCCCAGGAACAGCGACATCACGAGAACAAGGACCAGGACCGCGATGCAGGTGGTGACCGTCTCCTTGCGGGTCGGCCAGACCACCTTCTTGATCTCGACCTTGGACTCCTCGAAGAACGTTTTCAGTTCCCCGATCTTGCCGATCAGGCCGGTGGCCTGCTGGGTCTGTTCGGCCGGATCTTTCGTCTTGTCTTTGGCCATTTCGCCTCATCCTGATCGCTGGATGGAATGGCAGGGCAGGAGGGATTCGAACCCCCAACATCCGGTTTTGGAGACCGGCGCTCTAGCCGTTAGAGCTACTGCCCTGCGTTATGGAACCTACTTGGACTCCCGGTGAAGAGTATGCTTCTTGTCCCAGGGACAGTACTTCTTCACTTCCAGGCGGCCGGTAGTGTTCTTCTTGTTCTTCTCGGTCGCGTAATTGCGCCGCTTGCACTCGGTGCACTGCAGCTGGATGTTGACCCGCATGATTTACTCCAGGATGTCGGTGACGACGCCCGCGCCGACGGTGCGGCCGCCCTCGCGGATGGCGAAGCGCAGGCCCTTTTCCATGGCGATGGGGGCGATCAGCTCAACGGTGAAGGTGGCGTTGTCGCCGGGCATGACCATCTCCACGCCCTCTTCCAGGGTCACCACGCCGGTGATGTCCGTGGTGCGGAAGTAGAACTGGGGACGGTAGCCGGAGAAGAACGGGGTGTGGCGGCCGCCCTCTTCCTTGGACAGGACGTACACCTCGCCCTTGAACCTCTTGTGCGGGGTGATGCTGCCCGGCTTGGCCAGCACCTGGCCGCGCTCCACGTCCTCGCGCTTCACGCCGCGCAGGAGCACGCCCACGTTGTCGCCGGCCTGGCCCTGGTCCAGGATCTTGCGGAACATTTCCACGCCGGTGCAGGTGGACTTGATGGTGTCCTTGATGCCGATGATCGCGACTTCGTCGCCGACCTTGATGATGCCGCGCTCCACACGACCGGTCACCACGGTGCCGCGGCCGGAGATGGAGAACACGTCCTCGATGGGCATCAGGTAGGGCATGTCGATCTCGCGCTTGGGCTCCGGAATGTAGGAGTCACAGGCGTCGAGCAGCTCGAAGATGGGCTTGGCGTCGGCGGAGTTGACGTCGTCGCTCTCCAGGGCCTTCAGGGCGGAACCCTTGACGATCGGGATCTCGTCGCCGGGGAAGCCGTACTTGGTCAGCAGTTCGCGGACCTCCAGCTCGACCAGCTCGAGGAGCTCGGCGTCGTCGACCATGTCGCACTTGTTCAGGAACACGACCATGCTGGGCACGCCGACCTGACGGGCGAGCAGGATGTGCTCACGGGTCTGGGGCATGGGGCCGTCGGTGGCGGCCACGACCAGGATGGCGCCGTCCATCTGAGCCGCGCCGGTGATCATGTTCTTGATGTAGTCGGCGTGACCGGGGCAGTCCACGTGGGCGTAGTGGCGGGTGGCGGTCTCGTACTCCACGTGCGCGGTGGCGATGGTGATGCCGCGCTCCTTCTCCTCCGGCGCCTTGTCGATCTGGTCGAAGGCGACGAACTGTCCCATACCCTTCAGGGCGGCCATCTTGGTGACGGCGGCGGTGAGGGTGGTCTTGCCGTGGTCGATGTGACCGATGGTGCCGATGTTGACGTGCGGCTTGGACCGCTCAAACTTAGCCTTTCCCATTGCTAACCCCCTAGACTAAAAAGTTCTCTTCGGTTTCCTACGGGTGTTTATGATGTCTGTGGAGCCCACGATCGGATTTGAACCGATGACCTCTTCCTTACCAAGGAAGTGCTCTACCTCCTGAGCTACGTGGGCCTTGCACGCGCAGTGACGTGTGGAAGGGCGCGGCTGGAGCGGGAAACGGGACTCGAACCCGCAACCCTCAGCTTGGAAGGCTGATGCTCTAGCCAATTGAGCTATTCCCGCCTTGACGCTTCCGTAGTCCAGCGACGGGGACGATCCCCGCCTCCTACAGCGCGACTTTCCCAAAGATCGTATGGTGGTGGGGGGTGGATTTGAACCACCGAAGTCATACGACGACAGATTTACAGTCTGTTCCCTTTGGCCACTCGGGAACCCCACCACATGGAGCTGGCGATGGGACTTGAACCCGCAACCTACGGATTACAAATCCGTTGCTCTGCCAGTTGAGCTACGCCAGCCGCGCGAACGAAGGGATATACCTCCTTGCCTTGGAAAAAGCAAGGATTTTCTGGCCCCTTTCCCGGCCGCGCGCCCCGGAACTTCCCAGGGAGGGCACCCTTTACTCACCATCCGGCGCGTCTGTCAAGTCGCTTTTCCCCTTTCCGCGAAAAAACCGCCCCCTTTCCCTTTGACGCGGAGCCCGCCGATGCGTATTGGCCCCTGCATGCAGACCTTGCCCATCACTCCCGACGCGCCCTGGCTGGCGCCCCTGGCCGGATACTCCGACCTGCCCTTCCGCATGCTCTGCCGACGCCAGGGCGCGGCCGCGGCCTGCACCGAGATGGTCAGCGCCAAGGGCCTGCTCTACGGCGGCTCCGGCACCGACCGCATCCTGGACACCCACCCCGAGGACAGCCCCCTGGTGGTCCAGCTCTTCGGGTCCGATCCCGCGACATTCGGCCCGGTCATGGACCGGCTCCTGGAACGCGGCTTCCGGTACTTCGACCTCAACTCCGGCTGCCCGGTGCGCAAGGTGCTCAAGTCCGGCAGCGGCGCGGCCCTGATGAAGACCCCGGACACCCTCCTGGCCATCGCCGGGGTCATGGTCCGGGCCGCCGCGCCCGGCACCGTGGGCGTCAAGATCCGCCTGGGCTTCAACGTGGGCGAGGAAAATTTCCTGGACGTGGCCCGGCGGCTGGAGGACCTGGGCGTGGGCTGGATCACCCTGCACCCCCGCTACGCCCGCCAGATGTTCATGGGCCGGGCCCACTGGGACCGGCTGGCCGACCTGGTCCGGGCGGTGCGCCTGCCCGTGGTGGCCAGCGGCGACCTGCTCCATGCCGAGGACGCGGTCCGCTGCGTGGAGGAGACCGGCGTGGCCGGGCTCATGTTCGCCCGGGGCGCCCTGCACGATCCCTCCATCTTCGCCCGCTACCTGGCCCTGCGCCGTGGGAAACCCCTGCCGCCCGCCGACGGCCCCTTCCTGGCCGCGGTGGTGCGCG
The DNA here is from genome assembly GCF_023660105.1 of Desulfovibrio aminophilus. Lineage (NCBI taxonomy): Bacteria > Pseudomonadati > Thermodesulfobacteriota > Desulfovibrionia > Desulfovibrionales > Desulfovibrionaceae > Desulfovibrio > Desulfovibrio aminophilus. The sequence goes on from NZ_JAMHGA010000001.1 coordinate 103,842, forward strand.
AGCACATCCGCCTGACCCGCGAGTTCGACGGCTCGCCGCGCTCCTTCCGCAAGATCCGCTCGCTCATCCCCCGCTACGCCCGGGGCCTGCGCGACGTCCGCGCCCTGCGCTCCCGGCTGCTCACCTGCCTCGACTGGGAGGCCCTGGAGGAGGCGGCCGAGGCCATCGCCACCCTGGAGCCCGCCGACCCCCGCCAGACATGCGGGGACGAGGCTTTTCCATTGACGGACCCTCATGCCGAAGACTAACCTGTCCGATATGGGTTCAAAATAACGCCACAACCGGAGATCGGGGGCTATGGTGAAAACGACCAACATCCTCCTGGAGTCGGGGACCAACGAACTCGAAATCGTTGAGTTTTACATCGAGGAGGCCTCCAGGGCGAACGACGGCGAGTCCTACAAGGGATACTACGGCGTCAACGTCGCCAAGGTTCTGGAGATCATGCAGAAACCCAAGATCACCGAGATGCCCGAGGTATCCCATCCCTCGGTGCTCGGGGCCTTCAATCTACGTTCCAAGGTCATCCCCCTGGTGGACCTGGCCATGTGGCTGGGCAAGAAGCGCGTGGAGAAGGAACCGCCCAAGGTCATCGTCACGGAATTCAACAAGGTCACCTCGGCCTTCCTCGTCTCCGGCGTGACCCGCATCCACCGCATCAGCTGGGAGGAGGTCGAGGCCCCCAACCGCTACGTGGCGGCCCTGTCCTCCAACTCCATCACCGGCGTGGTCAAGCTCGAGGGCCGAATCGTCTTCATCCTCGACCTGGAGAAGATCGTGGCCGAGCTGAACCCCAGCCTGGCCCTGCGCCTGGACGACAACGTGGACTGGGACACCGAGGCGCACTACCGCGCCCTGGTGGCCGACGACTCGTCCATGATCCGCGAGATGATGAAGGACCTGCTGAGCAAGGCCAACTTCCAGGTGGAATGCTGCAACAACGGCAAGGAATGCTGGGACCGGCTCCAGGAGTTCAAGCAGAAATGCGAGGCCGAGAGCCGACCGGTGACGGACTTCGTGCAGGTGGTGGTTTCGGACATCGAAATGCCCGCCATGGACGGCCACAACCTGACCAAGCGCATCAAGGAGGACCCGCTCCTGCGACGGCTGCCGGTGATCCTCTTCTCCTCGCTCATCACCGACAAGCTGCGCCACAAGGGCGACTCCGTGGGCGCGGACGACCAGATCTCCAAGCCGGAGATCACCCAGCTGGCCAAGCGCGCCGCGGCCCTGATTCAGGCCCAGGCCTGAGGCGGCCGGAACCGACGCAGACGAAGGCGGTCCGGGTCCACCGGGCCGCCTTTTTTCACGCCCTGGCCAGAAGCGCGAGGGCCAGGACCAGGGCCGAACCGGCCAGGGCCGAGGCCCGGGCCATGTCCTCCAGCTCCCGGACGAAACCGGCCAGGCCGGGACGCGGGCCGAACAGGCAGTGCCGCCGCATGCCCCGACGCACCCGTTCCGCCTGGGCCGGGGTTTCCGGCGGCGACAGCGGCGGCAGGCCGCCGAACGCCGAGACGGGCGGGTCGGATCGGCCCGAGGCCAGCCGGGCGGCGGCCCGCCCCGCTCTTTCCCCGAAGACCTGGGTGGCCAGGACCATGCCGCCGCCCAGGCGGTTGGCCCCGTGCATGCCCGTGGCGCACTCGCCGCAGGCGAACAGGCCCGGAACCGTGGTCATGCCGTCGGCGTCCACCACGGCCCCGCCGTTGCCCGCGTGGGCGCAGAAGACCAGGCGCAGTTCCAGGCCCTCCGCCGTGGTCAGGCGGACCAGGCCCTCGGCGTCGGCGTGGTCCAGGAGCAGCTCGTCCAGGGCCGCGTCGGGCAGCCCGTAGCCCGCCGGGCAGTGCCGGGCGCGCTCCCCGGCATGGGCCAGGGCCGGATGTCCGGGCTCCAGGGACAGGCCGCCGCGCGGGCCGTGGAGCACGGAGCCCGGGCGCAACGCCGACCCGGGCTGGACGAACCGGCCGGTTGCGGCGTCGTTCCAGAAAAACTGCACGAATCCGGCGTTGGCCACGCGGGCCCCGGCCCGGTCCAGGAGTCCGTGGGACAGGCCGTCGTTGCCCGGGCCGCACATGGCGTGCGGGAACAAGGGAGCCGGACCTCCGGCGGCCAGGACCACGGCCCGGGCGGCCACCACCCGTTCCGCGCCGTCCCGGTCCAGGAAGCGGGCCCCGGCCGCGCGACCTTCGGCCGACACCAGTTCCCGGGCCGCCAGCCCGTCCAGGAAACGCACCCCGGCGGCCTCGGCCGCGCCCCGGAACAGGGCGTGGGCCCGAGACAGGCCGCTGAAGACCACGGCCCTGGGCGCGGTGCTGAAACAGCCCGGCAGGCGTTCGAGAGAGCCGTCCGAAGCCCGGCGGAAGTCCAGGCCAAGGCCGAGGAGGTCGTCCAGCCGCGCCCGGGCCTCCAGGCGCAGCAGGCGCACCAGGGCCGGGTCCGCGAAGCCGGGCGCGGACAGGCGCAGGACCTCGGCGTCGAAGTCCGCGTCGTCCGGGTCCGGGACCTGCATGCCCAGACAATCGTTGCGGTTGGCGAAGGATGAGCCCGAGGGCCCGGAAAGGGGCGAGGCGACGAGGACGCCCAGGTCGGGGTCCGCCGCGCGCGCGGCCAGGGCCGCGCGCAGGCCCGCCAGGCCGGAGCCGATGACCAGGATGTCGGCCCGGAGCACGTCCCGCGCTCCGGTCACTTCCCCATCATCTTGCGGGCGAAGGCGAGCATCTTCTCGGCCTCGGCGAAACCCGGATTGACCTTCAGGGCGCGCTGGGCGGCCTTCTCCACCTCCGGCCACTTCTTCCAGTCGATGTACAGGCGGCCGATGTTGAAAAAGAGGTACTCGTCGTTGTCCGCGATCTCCTGGGCCTTGAGGTAGTACTTCTCGGCCGTGGCGAAGTCCTGCATCTTGCGCAGGACGATGCCGATGCGGTTGTAGAGGTGGATCGCGTTGGGATCGTGGCGCAGGGCCTCCTCCAGGTAGCCCAGGGCGTCCTGGTAGCGGCCCACCTTGAGGAAGCGGTCGGCGATGTCGGCCTTGAGGTCCGTGTCGTGCGGAAACTCGGCCACGAGCTGGTCGAAGAGAAGCTTGGCCTCCTCGTACTTCTGGGCGTCGAGCTTGGCCTGGCCCTGGGCCAGGGTCTCCATCTTGCGGCGCTCCAGCTCGGCCAGGTCCTTCTTGGCGTCCTCGGTGACGAGGTTCTGCATCTCCTGGAGCAGCTCATAGATGGCGTCCAGGAGCGCCTTCTCCTCGCCCGGGGTGTACTGAATCACCAGGGGATAGATCTTGCGCAGGCCGGGGTCGGCGTTCAGCGCGCCCACGGCGTCGCCGAGCAGCTTGGCGAACTCGTCCTTCTCGCTCTTCATGAGCGAGGACTTGAGGATGAGGATGAGGGAATCGTGCACGGCCTGCACGGCGGGCATGCTCTTGCCCTGTTTGAGCTGGGTGCGGACCGCGGCGAGCCGCTGGCGGGCCTTGATGAGTTCCGTGGACATGCGCTTCCTCCCCCTGTGTGGCGTGTGGCCCTACTTTCCCGTCTCCCGGCGGACCATGTCCCTGAACCGGGCCATGAAGCACTGGCTGTCGTGCGGACCCGGAGCGGCCTCCGGGTGGAACTGGATGGCGAGGATGGGCTTGTCGCGGTGGGCGAAGCCCTCCAGGGTGCCGTCGTTCAGGTTCTTGTGCGTCATCTTCAGGGAGTCCAGCTTGGAGATGTCCACGCAGAAACCGTGGTTCTGCGAGGAAATCTCGATCTTGCCGGTCTCCAGGTCGAGCACGGGATGGTTGCAGCCGTGGTGGCCGAACTTGAGCTTGTAGGTGGTCCCGCCCAAGGCCAAGCCCAGGAGCTGGTGCCCGAGGCAGATTCCGGCCACGGGATAGTCCTGGATGAGGTCGCGGGCGGCCTCCACGGCCGTGGTCACGGCCGCCGGGTCGCCGGGGCCGTTGGAGAGGAACACGGCGTCCGGAGCCAGGTCGCGCACCTGGGCCGCCGTGGTGCAGGCGGGCACCACCAGCAGGTCGAAGCCCTGCCCGGCCAGGAGCCGAAGGATGTTCCACTTCACGCCGAAGTCGTAGACCACCAGCCGGGGGCCGGAACCGGTCCAGTCGTGGCCCTTGGCCGTGTCCACGGGCCTGGGGGCCGCGCCGTCCCAGGCGTAGGAGCCGCCGCAGGTGACGCGCTCGGCCAGGTTCAGGCCCTCCATGGAGGGAATGGCCCGGGCCTTGGCCACCATCTCCTCGGGCGAAAGGTCCTCGGTGGTCATGTAGCCGCGCTGGGCCCCGTTCAGGCGCAAGTGACGGGTGAGGGCCCGGGTGTCGATGCCCTCGATGCCCATGACGCCCGCGAGTTCGAGGTATTCGGGCAGGGGCATGGTCGAGCGCCAGTTGCTGGGCTGCTTGCAGCACTCCTTGACGATGAAGGCCGCGCACTGGACCCGGGAGGACTCCACGTCCTCGGGGTTGACCCCGTAGTTGCCGATGAGCGGATAGGTCATGCAGACCATCTGGCCCACGTAGGAGGGGTCGGTGAGGATCTCCTGGTAGCCGGTCATGCCGGTGTTGAAGATGACCTCGCCTTCGGCCGCGCCGTGGCCGGTGAACGAAGCGCCCTCGAAACGGGCTCCGTCTTCGAGGGTCAGGACGGCTTTCATTGATTCTGCTCCATGAGGATGTTGCGCACGATGTCCAGGTCCTGGGGCCTGTCCACGGCGTGTGCGGCGCGGTCCGTCAGGGCCACGCGGATGGGGATGCCGTTTTCCAGCAGCCGCAGCTGCTCCAGCTTCTCGCGGACCTCCAGGGGCGTCTGCTCCAAGGCGGCGAAGCGCCTGAGGGCCTCCATGCGGAAGGCGTACAGGCCCACGTGCAGGAGATGTCCGCCCTCGCCCCAGGGAATGGCCGCGCGGGAGAAATAAAGCGCATTCCCCTTCCTGTCCAGCACGACCTTGACCCGATCCGGGCCGCGGGCCTCCTCCGGGTCCAGGACCCGGGCCAACGTGGCCACCCGCACCTCGGGATCGGCGAAGGGCGCCACCAGCTCCGAAAGCATGGCCGGGGCCAGGGCCGGTTCGTCGCCCTGGATGTTGACCACCACGGCGTCGTCGGGCACGCCCAGGGCCAGGGCCGCCTCCAGCACGCGGTCCGTGCCGCTGGCGTGGTCCGCCCGGGTCATGAGCGCGGGCACGTCCAGTCTCCCCGCCGCGTCCAGGATGCGCTCGTCGTCCGTGGCCAGGACCACGCGCTTCAGCTCCGGACAGAGCGAGGCCCGCCGGTGCACGTGCCAGAACATCGGCCGCCCGAGGATGTCGGCCAGGGGCTTGCCCGGAAAACGGGTGGAGCCGTAGCGCGCCGGGATGACGCCGTAGCATTCGGGGAGTGTCTTCATCGGGCCGTACCGGCTCTCCTCTACTCGTTCTGGAGCCATTGGGCAATACGGGCGCAAACCTCGCGCGCTCCGCCGCTTTTCCCGGCGGCATGCTCCCGGGCGGCGCGGCGCACGGCCTCTCGGTCGGGCGTCCGCTCCAGGAGTTCGGCCAGGATGCGGGCCGCGTCGCGGGCGTCGGCCGCCTCGCGCACCAGCCCCTGGTCCAGCAGCTCCCGCCCCGCCCAGGCGAAATTCGACCAGTGCGGGCCGATGACCGGCACCACCCCGGCGCCCAGGGGCTCCAGGAAATTCTGCCCGCCCAGGGGCTTCAGGCTGCCGCCCACGAAGGCCGCCCGGGCCAGGCCGTAGGCGTGGCCCAGCTCGCCGAAGGCGTCCCAAAGCAGGATCACGCCGGGCGCGGCCGCGCCCCGGAGCGCGGAACGCCGCGCGAAGGGCAGGCCGGCGCGCCGCAGCAGCCGCTCCCAGGCGGCCACCCGGTTCATGTGCCGGGGGAACAGGCCGAGCACGGCCCCGGGCCAGGCCTCCAGCAGGCCGCGCGCCAGTTCGAGCACCTCCGCCTCCTCCTGGCGGCGCACCGAGCCCAGGACCACGAAGGGCGCGTCCCCGGGCAGCAGGCCGCGCAGGGGATTGTCCCCGGCCGGGGCCGAGGCCCGGGCCATGCGGCCGAACTTGATGTTCGGCATGAGCCGGACGCGCTCCGGCCCGAAAAGCGCGGCGAAGCGCGCGCGGTCCTCGGGCGACATGGCCAGGACCAGGTCCGGCCGCAGCAGCCGGGCCGCCCCGGGCACGGCCCGGTAGCGCGCGAGGCTCGTGTCGGTCATCCGGCCGTTGGCCAGGAGCACACGCGTCCCGTGGCGGCGGCAGGCGGCCAGGAATCCCGGCCACATCTCGCTCTCCAGGAGCACGGCCACCTCCGGGCCCACGGCGGACACGGCCCGCTCCATGAGCGAAGGCGCGTCGAAGGGGAAATAGCGCGCCTGGACCCGCAGGCCTTCGGGCAGTTCGGGATCAACGGCGGCCTGTCTCAGGATGCCCAGGCCCTGGCGGGTGTTCGTGGTGCAGAGCACGTCCAGGCCGCCCTCTCCCGGCGGAGTCAGGCAGCGCAGCACGTCCCAGGCGAGGTAGGCCTCGCCGCCCGAGGCGGCCTGGATCCAGACCCGCGCGCGCGGCGGCGGCCCGGAGCGCAGGGTGCGCTCCTCCAGGCCCTCGCGCAGGCGCGCGTTGCTGGACAGGAACGGAACGGCCAGCTTCCAGGCCAGGTCATAGACGGATTCCAGCAGGGTGCGGCTCATGGGACGCGCCGGACCTCAGCTCCGGGCGCGGCCGCCGCGCTCCTCCAGGCCCAGCCGGATGAGTTCGGCGATGAGCGCCGGGAAGTCCAGGCCCGCGCGGGCCGCGGCCCGGGGCACGAGGCTCGTGGGGGTCATGCCCGGCAGGGTGTTCATCTCCAACAGATAAGCGGCCTTGCCGTCCCAGATGAAGTCGCCCCGGCTGTAGCCGGACAGGCCCAGGGCCCGGTGGGCGCGCAGGGTCAGGTCCTGGATGAGCCGCGAGACCTCCTCGGGCACCGGCGCGGGGCAGATCTCGTCGGCCCCGTCGGCCGCGTACTTGTTCTGGTAGTCGAAGAAGGCCGAGCCGTGCTTGGGTTTGATCATGATGAGCGGCAGTGGGGTCTCGCCGAGCACGCCGCAGGTCAGCTCCGTGCCCGGGACCATGCACTCCACCAGGGCCGCGTCGTTCATGCCGAAGACGAGCTCCAGGGCGGGCTTCAGCTCGCCCGCCCAGCGCACGAGGCTCATGCCCAGGCTGGAGCCGCCGGAGTTGGGCTTGACGAACACCGGCAGGAGCAGATCCTCGGCGGCGGACACGCCGCCGTGCTCGCTGGCCAGGGCCCACTCCGGGGTGGGGATGCCCTCGGCCTCGAAGACCTCCTTGGCGGCGGCCTTGTTCAAGGCCAGAAAAGAGCCCTCGGGGCCCGAGCCCTGGTAGGCGCAACCCGCCTTGTCCAGGATGGCCTGGATCAGGCCGTCTTCGCCCGGGGAGCCGTGCATGTTGATGAAGGCGAAGTCGTGCCTGCGGGCCAGGGGCAGAATCTCGCGGAAACGGCGGGCCGGGTCCAAAAAGGTCACGGAATGGCCGAGGGACTGGAGCGCGGACTCGATCTGCCGGGCTCCAGACAGGGACACCTCGCGTTCGCTGGACCAGCCGCCCGCGATCAGAAGGACGCGCATCGCAAATCCACCTCGAGTGCTTCGCTGAAAAGACGTTCCACCTGAACCCCCTGCTCATGGGTGGCCAGGATGCGGGCCTTGATGGCCTCGCTCATGCCGTAGCGCTCCATGAGGTCCTCGAACCGTTCGTCCATGCCCACCACCTGGTCGTGGGCCACGCGCTTGTCGCCGTAGAGCACGCACAGGGGCGTGAAGTCCCGCTCCAGGTCGACCTCGAAGGGCCAGAACACGTGGTGCATGACGCCCTGGGCGATGCGCGGGTTGCCGGTGTGCTCCATGACCCAGGAGGCCCCCAGTTGGCTGTGGCTGCCGCCGTGGCGGATGGTGTAGGTCTTGGCCAGGTCGTGCAGCAGCGCCGAGGCCCGGGCCTCGCCCACGTTGACGTCGAAGCCGCGCTCCCGGCCGCGCTCGGCCAGGAAGACGGCCACGCGGGCCACGAGCAGGCTGTGGGCCCGGATGTTGGGCAGCATGTCGTAGAGGTCCCAAAGTTCCCGGCAACGGCCCTCGTCCGGGACGCTCCCGGCTCCGGCCGGAACAGGCGGCGCGGCCAGGGGAGGCAGAAGGCCGCCGAGGACGCCTCCGGGCCGGGGAAGAATCGTGCGCATGTTCATGTCGTCGGGGTTGAAAAGACGCTCCGTCAGCGACGGTATCAGCCCGACGGACAAAAATAAAGCGCAACATGGTCCGGCCGGGCTTGGCCGGGCCCGGCCATGAGCGGACACTTTTCCCTTGCCATTTTTACCCGGGCCAAGTAAATGCGACTCTCGTGCCCCGGCAGGTAGACGGCCGCCCGCGAGGCTGCCCGACCACGCCTCGGCAACCTATCGTGTACAACACATCGCGAGGAGGAATCCAATGGCTGTTGTGGAATTCAAGGGTACAAAATTCGAGGTGGACGAGGACGGCTTCCTGCAGCGCTTTGACGACTGGAACCCGGACTGGGTCGAGTTCGTCAAGGAGTCCGAGGGCATCAAGGAGCTGACCGATAACCACCAGAAGGTCATCGAGTTCCTGCAGGACTACTACAAGAAGAACGGCATCGCTCCGATGGTCCGCATCCTGTCCAAGGTGACGGGCTTCAAGCTGAAGGAGATCTACGAGCTGTTCCCGTCCGGTCCCGGCAAGGGAGCCTGCAAGATGGCCGGCCTGCCCAAGCCCACCGGCTGCGTCTGATTCTTACGCCCAGCGTGCATGCAAAAGGCGGAGCTTGCTCCGCCTTTTTTATTTGAACCGCGCGGCGAAAAGGGCTATGAAGGCCGGAATTTCTTCAAGCCCAACACTTCCCCCGAGGTGATCCCGTGAGCCGAGAACTGCTGGAACAATTCCACGATCCCGCCCTGTGCCGCGACCTTCTCGACCGCCTGCGGGCCGAGTTGTCCGGCGAACTGCGCTTCATGGAAGTCTGCGGCACGCACACCGTGGCCATCTTCCAGAGCGGCCTGCGCTCCCTGCTGCCCAAGGAGATCGTGCACCTCTCCGGCCCGGGCTGCCCGGTCTGCGTGACCCACGAGTCCGAGGTGAACGCCTTCCTGGACCTGGCGGGCAAACCCGGGGTCATCGTGGCCACCTTCGGCGACCTCATGCGCGTTCCCGGCCGCAAGGGCCACAACCTGAAGAGCGCCCAGGCCGACGGCGGCCGCGTGTCCGTGGTCTACTCGCCCTTCGACGCGCTCAAGCTGGCCCAGGACAACCCGGGCGACACCGTGGTCTTCCTCGGCGTGGGCTTCGAGACCACAGCGCCCACCGTGGCCGCCACCGTGCTCATGGCCCAGGCCCAGGGACTGAAGAACTTCAAGGTCCTCTCCTTCCACAAGCTGGTTCCCCCGGCCCTGGAAGTGCTCCTGGCCGACGAGGCCACGCGCATCGACGCCTTCATCCTGCCCGGCCACGTCTCGGCGGTCATCGGCCTGGCCCCCTACCTGCCCATCGCCGAGCGCCACGGCAAGGCCGCAGCCATCACCGGCTTCGAGCCCGTGGACATCCTCCAGGCCCTGATCTTCCTGGCCAAGTGTAAAAAGGAGGGCCGCGCGGAGGTGGCCAACCTCTACCGCCGGGTGGTCTCCGACGCGGGCAACGCCAAGGCCCGCGAGATCATGGCCCAGGTTTTCACCCCGTCCGACGCCCTCTGGCGCGGCATCGGCCTCATCCCCGGCTCGGGCCTGGAGTTCGCCGAGGCCTTCGAGGCCTTCGACGCCAAGAAGCTCTTCGGGATCACCATCGAGGACTGCCCGCCCCTGCCCGGCTGCAAATGCGGCGAGGTGCTCAAGGGCCGCATCCGCCCCGACGAGTGTCCCCTGTTCAAGAAATCCTGCACCCCGGCCAAGCCCGTGGGGCCCTGCATGGTCTCCACCGAGGGCTCCTGCGCGGCCTACTTCAAATACCAGGTGGAATAAGCATGTCCGACAAGATTCTTCTGGACTACGGCAGCGGCGGCCGGGCCTCCCACCGGCTGGTGGCCGACCTCTTCCTCAAGCACCTCGGCAACCCGGAGCTGAACCGGCTCAACGACGCGGCCCGCCTGGACCTCAAGGGCCCGCTGGCCATGAGCACGGACACCTTCACCGTGGACCCGATCTTCTTCCCCGGCGGGGACATCGGCGGCCTGGCCGTGCACGGCACGGTCAACGACGTGTCCATGCTCGGCGCGGTCCCGCGCTACCTCACCTGCGGCTTCATCCTCGAAGAGGGCCTGGAGCTGGCGACGCTCGAACGCGTCGTGGCCTCCATGGGCGAGGCCGCCCGCGAGGCCGGGGTGCTCGTGGTGGCGGGGGACACCAAGGTCGTGCCCAAGGGCGCGGTGGACAAGATATTCATCAACACCACCGGCATCGGCGAAATCTTCGTGGACCCGGCGCCCTCGGGCGAGCGCGCCCGGCCCGGCGACGCCATCCTGGTCACGGGCAGCGTGGGCGACCACGGACTGGCCATCCTCTCCACGCGCCAGGGCCTGGCCTTCGAGACCCCGGTGGTCTCGGACGCGGCCTCCCTGAACCACTCCATCGTCCGGCTGCTCAAGGCCGTGCCGGAGGTGCACGTGCTGCGCGACCCCACGCGCGGCGGACTGGCCACCACGATCAACGAGATCGCCCTGTCCTCCAACGTCTGCTGCGAACTGGAGGAGACGGCCATCCCGGTGCGGCCCGAGGTGCGCGGGGGCTGCTCCTTCCTGGGCCTGGACCCGCTCTATCTGGCCAACGAGGGCAAGTTCCTCTGCTTCCTGCCCGGGGCCCTGGCCGACCAAGCCCTGGACGTCCTGCGCGCCGACCCGCTCTGCGCCGGAGCCGTGCGCATCGGCACGGTCACGGACGCCCACCCCGGCAAGGTGGTGCTCAAGACCCCGCTGGGCGGCACGCGCCTGCTGAACATGCTCGAAGGCGAACAGCTGCCGAGAATCTGCTGAACCGTCACAATGCCCGCGAGGCCCCGGCAGCGTTCGACGCCGCCGGGGCCTTCTCTTTTCCGACGCTTCGCCGCCCCCTTCACCTCGCCCCGGCAATCCGCTATAGGAAGGTTAAAGGGAACCGGAAAAACGGAGGCGGGTCATGAACATCCTGCTCATCAATCCGAAATATCCCGAGACGTTCTGGAGCTTCAAACACGTCCTTCGCTTCATTTCCAAGAAGGCCGCCTTTCCCCCTCTCGGGTTGCTCACCGTGGCCGCCATCCTCCCCGGTGGCTGGCAAAAAAAGCTTGTGGATCTCAATGTGGAGCCTTTGACCGACGCGACCCTGGACTGGGCCGACGTGGTCTTCGTCGGGGCCATGCTCGTGCAGAAGGAGAGCGCCCAAGAGGCCATCGACCGGGCCAAGGCCGCGGGCAAGCGCGTGGTGGCCGGCGGTCCGGCCTTCACCGCCGCCTCCGAGCTCTTCACCGGAGTGGACCACTTCGTGCTCAACGAGGGCGAGATCACCCTGCCCATGTTCGTGCGCGACTTCCTGGCCGGGACGCCCCAGCCCCGCTACACCTCGAACGAGAAGCCGGACATCGCCAAGACCCCGGCCCCGCTCTGGCAGCTCATCCGAATGAAGAACTACGCCACCATGTCGGTGCAGTTCTCGCGCGGCTGCCCGTTCAACTGCGAGTTCTGCGACATCATCGTGATGAACGGCCGCGTGCCGCGCACCAAGTCCCCGTCCCAGATGCTCGGCGAGCTGGAATCCCTGCGCAAGGCGGGCTGGCGCGGCTCGGTGTTCATCGTGGACGACAACTTCATCGGCAACAAGGACAAGGTGAAGGCCTTCCTGCGCGAGCTCATCACCTGGCAGAAGGCCCACAAGTACCCCTTCACCTTCTTCACCGAGGCCAGCCTGAACCTCGCCCAGGACGAGGAGCTCATGCGGCTCATGAGCGCGGCCAACTTCCACAAGGTCTTCCTGGGCATCGAGACGCCCTCCCTGGACAGCCTCAAGGAATGCAGCAAGCACCAGAACACGACCCTGGACCTGGCCAAGGCCGTGAACGCCATCCAGTCCAACGGGATGCAGGTCATGGCGGGGTTCATCGTGGGCTTCGACAGCGACACGGAGCGCATCTTCGAGACCCAGATGCAGTTCATCCAGCGAATCGGCGTGGTCACGGCCATGGTCGGCATGCTGGCGGCCCTGCCGGGCACCCGGCTCTGGCACCGGCTCCAAGCCGAGGACCGGCTCCTGGGCGAGACGAGCGGCGAGAACACCGACGGCAGCCTGAACTTCATCCCCAAGATGGGCGTGGACACCCTGGTCAAGGGTTACAAGGACCTCGTGAACTCCCTGTACGCCCCCAAGGAGTACTACGCCCGGGTGAACACCTTCCTGAAGCACTACCGGCCCACGGCCTTCTCCCGGGTGACCTGGAGCGAGACCGTGGCCCTGTTCCGCAGCTTCTGGACCATCGGACTGCGCTCCCGGGCCAAGGCCCTCTACTGGAAACTCATCCTCAAGACCCTGTTCACCAAGTTCAAGGCCTTCCCCACGGCCGTGGAGATGGCCATCTGCGGCCTGCACTTCGAGAAGTGCGCCCGCCGGATGCACGAGGAATAGCCTCTCTTTGCCCCACATGCGTCGGGGGGGGGGGGGGGGGGGGGGGGGGGGGGGGGGGGGGGGGGGGGGGGGGGGGGGGGGGGGGGGGGGGGGGGGGGGGGGGGGGGGGGGGGGGGGTGTCTGTA